>DRBW01000130.1 GCA_011042705.1 Caldifarciminota bacterium | reverse complement strand
GTTGGGGCGCTTTTCTTCAAGAACCTGGGGTGGCTCCTGCCTTACGGGATGGGGCTCGCCGGCGGCGCCATGCTCTATGTCACGGTCAAGGAGATGATACCTGAGATATACAGCCGCGAGAAGAACGAGATGCCCATCACCATCGGCTTTTTCCTCGGATTTTACTTGATGCTCTACCTCGATTCCATGCTGGGGTGAGGGAGAGCTCCTTAGCCCGAAAGAGATCATACTCCTGGTCTCGATTATGCTTTTGGGGTAGGTCTGGTGTGGTCTTCAGAAAAGCTTCGGAATTGTTCCTGTTCTCAAGGTCAGGCCAGAGTATGCTCTATGTCATGACAAAGCGGAATCCTTGACAGGGCGGGTGATTGCTTTCAAAATTAGAACATGCGCATCAGGTCATTTTTATTTGTGGTGGGGCTGGCGCTGCTCGTGGCTCTGTCGACCGGCCTCATAATAAAGGGGGGCAGGGTCGGCGATTTCGAGGAGACAGAGCTGAATGCCTCAATGATCTGTCTTTCCTGCATCGGGATCGAATAGATGACTGCGAGGATAAGAAGACTTTTTCAGATACTGAGTTTTTTAGCGATTGACAGCTACTACAAGGGCGTTCTCACCGGCCAGGCGATATATCAGGGCCTCACCAAGAGATTCGTCGTGCCCGCTTTGAATTGTTATTCCTGTCCCCTTTCCAGGTTCGCCTGCCCGATGGGGAGCTTCCAGCATTTCCTCGCAGTTCGGCAGATTCCCTTTTACATCCTCGGTTTCTTCGGGCTCGTGGGCGCATCGGTGGGGAGGGCGACCTGCGGCTGGGTCTGTCCCTTCGGACTTTTCCAGGAACTTCTCTACAAGATACCCTCCTATAAATTCAGGATTCCCAGGATCTTCACCTACCTGAAGTACGTGGTCCTCGTGGTCCTGGCCATAATACTGCCCATCGTTTTGCTCGAACCATGGTTCTGTAAGTTCTGCCCTGCCGGAACCATCGAGGCCGGGATACCGCTTCTCACCTGGGATCCGGTTCAGTCGCTCGGTTCGTCCCTCCTGGAGATTCTCACGACCCATTTTTACGTAAAATACGGAATCCTGATATTCTTCATCGTGCTCTCTCTCTCGACCAGAAGGCCCTTCTGCAGGGTGGCGTGTCCCGTGGGAGCCATCTTCTCTATTTTCAACAAGTTGAGCGTATTGAGGATGTATGTGGACAAAAGCAAGTGCACTAAATGCGATATCTGCTACAATGTGTGCCCCATGGAGATCAGGATTTATGAGAACGCATCGGATCTTGATTGCATAAGGTGCGGAAAGTGCCAGTCAGCCTGTCCTCAGGGGGCCATAAGGTTTTCAACGCCCCTCGATATGCTCAGACCCGAAATCGGAAAGGACACTGTAAACATCTACGGGCTTCGTTCATAGCCTCCTCGTCACTTAGAGGCTTTTCTATCGTCCTGAAATCTTTGATCCTCTCCTCCGGAATTTCTTTCCTGACCGCGGCGGGATCAGCCGGCTCGGGTCGTCCGAGCCTGGCGGGTTTGATATAGAGTTCGAAGGAAAAGAGCTGGTCCAGAAATCGCCTCAGGGGAGATTTGAAATACCTGTCGACCTGTTCAGCTGCCTTCCTGCCCCTGCCTACGGCTTCAGCCACCATCAGGGACCCTGGAACGAAAAAGAGTCCTTTTCTCGTGGTTCTGAAGTTCTTCAGAAATCTCACGTCCTCCGGCAGGAAGGAGATGTCGGGTTTCTGACCAATGGCGATTATTATAGAATCCGCCTCGATGACAGGTGTCTCGGCTTTGTCGTCGAACTGGGGCGCAAATCTTCCCTTCTCGTCGTAAACGCGGGTGCATTTGATGGTCTCGAGGGCCTTTACCCGGCCGTTTTCGCCTATAATTTTTCTGGGCCCAAGAGACCCCAGTATCTCGACTCCTTCTTCTTCCACTTCCTCTATTTCCCTGTCGCTGGCGGGCAGCCTGTCGGGGGAAGACAGGTCGCGCGTCTCGAGCGCCACCATCTTCACGGAGCGGGCCCCCAGCCTCAGCGAGGTTTTGGCGCAGTCCACGGCCACGTTGCCGCCTCCTATGACGACCACCTTCTCGCCTATCGGCACTTTCTCGCCGCGATTGGCTTTTTCGAGGAATTCGAGGGCGTAGTGCACTCCCTTGAGATCTATCCCCTCCAGGTTCAGCGTCCTGGAGAGTGCATCGCCGGGAGCCACTATGACGGCATCGAAGTCCTTTTCCACTTCGGAGAAGGGGATGTCCTCCCCAATTTTCACGCCGGTTTTCACCTCGACCCTGTCCCTCGTTATCCTGTCGATCTCCAGATCGAGCATCTCCCTGGGAAGTCGGTAGGAGGGTATCCCGTAACGCAACATTCCCCCCAGTTTCTCCTGTCTCTCGAAGATAGTGACTTTATAGCCTTTCTCGGCAAGGTAATGGGCTGCGGTCAGGCCCGCAGGTCCGCTCCCGATTACCGCCACCCTGTGATGCTTCTTTTGCTGAGGAACTTCGAAGGCGAGCTCGCCCTTGACGGCCGCTTTCAGCTTGAGGTGGCGAATCAGGACGCTGCCCTCCATTCCCGTCCTCGAGCATTTCTCTTCGCAGGGGGCCAGACAGACGTAGCCGAGGACACCTGGCAGAGGAGCCTTCAAAGCTATCAGCTCCAGGGCCTCAGAGTATCTGCCCCGGCGGATCAGTTCTATGTAGCCGGGAACGTCGATGTCTGCAGGGCAGGCCCTCCTGCAGGGCGGTTTGTGATATACAGGCCCTTTGTAAGCGTCCAGGAGGTTCAATACCCACAGAAGAGAGTAACCTATGAAGAGGCTTATGACTGCCGGGCTCCAGCCCTTCCAGATTCGCTTCAGAAATAGAAGCGAAAGGACGGTCACTAAAATAAAAAAGAATCCCGAGCCGATCCTCTTCCTGGTGAGCTGGCCCACACCTGGCAGGAAGAACGAAACACAGAAGGCAATAAGACGCCTCTTTCTCTCTTTTTTCAGCTTCTCTTTTAGCATCAGAAATTTATGGCTGCTTTTACCTTGAATCCCTTGAATTCGGGCTCATATCGGCATATTCCGCCCGAGCAGACGAAATCTCCTCTCTCCGAG
>DRBW01000105.1 GCA_011042705.1 Caldifarciminota bacterium | reverse complement strand
GATTTTCTTTATTGTCTCCGACGAGATCTTTCTGTTGCCTCTGATCTCCAGGCTCGTGATGGTTTTCCTGGGGCCCTCTGTGATCCTTATGGTTATGTAAACCCTGTCCTTTTTCTCGACCACTTCGGGCTCCCCGATCTGTGCGTTGAAGTACCCCCTGCTTTTGTAATAATCCCTGAGCTTGAAAAGAGAGCTCTTAAGAAGGGAAGCCCGGTACGGGCTTCCCTTCTTAAGAGCCAGAATTTTCAGTAATTTATCCTTTGATACCCCCTTAGCGCCCTTTATTTCTATGCGTCCTACGACAGGCTGTCCCGCCAGCAGAAAGAATATCAGGCTCAGGCTTAGAACGATGGCTTACCTCCATTTTCCTCCGGAGCTATCACTCAAAATCCACAAACCTGTCTTTTACTTTTTTGAGCACCTCGGGAAGAGTGGTATATTCCATTTCCTCGAGGCTCAGCCTGTGGGGCTCGAAGGGTCCCATCTGCCTGATGTAATTGGATATATCGTTGGCGAGTCTCCTCGCCTCGTCGAAAGCAGGATCGTCGAACATGTCCCTCGGACCGATCAGCTTTCCGTCGGCGAGCTGGAACCCGGCGGCTATGACCCTGGGAGGCCCATCGAACCTGGAGGGATTTGCCTGATGGAAGGGCACGGGCATGAGCGGCCCGTGGTGAGAACCTCTCATCCAGCCAGCGACGAGATGTGCATAGGCAAAGGGCTCGAGGATCTCGCCCACTGCAGGGAACCCGCTCTGCGCCCTCACGATCAGGACCGGATCATCTTTACCGACATATCTGCCCGCCATCATAGAAAGCCTCTGGGTCGACGAAATCGCGGCGATCTCCCCGTCCTTTCTATAAACGGCCCGAATGATGTAATGCTCCATGGCGCCGATGAGGGTGAGCATATCGTACATCTCCTCGGGGAGGGAGAAAGTTATCTTTTTGTGCTCGTAAACGTCGAGGACTTCGAAATTAAAGCCTCCGTGCATCTTGGGATCGATAACCAGTCCGGCAGTGTTGAAGGGATCTCCGAATATCTTGAAGAGAGGGAAATTCCACGCACCCGGAGAGGTCTTGTCGGCCATAAATATGATCACGGGCTCGGAAGGCCTTTCCTCTATCTCCATTTCGGCGGTGCCGGGACCCATCCCCTTGATATTCCCGCTGAAGGTATCGGTAAGAAGGTCCTGGCCGGCTCCATATAATTTTAGCCTTTTAGCTTCCTCGGTGGCTTCCATAAAGGTGTCCCAGGCGAGCTTGTGGATCTCGCCGTTCTCCACCCCTTTGGTGTGGGTCATTATGAGCTCGAGGTCGTCACCGACCCTCGTGACATGGTAATCGATAAGGAGCCCGTCGTCCTTGGCTTTTCTGAGGGCTTCCTCTGCGACCTCTATCAAACGAGGGTGCATACTGGAATGCCCTACATATCCTCCCACATCTGCCTTTATCACCGAAAGCGTGACCTTCATGGCGTAAACCTCCTTTATTTTTTTATCTTTTCCCTCCGGATCTCAAGGGCATCCAGAGCCTTTTTAAGTTCCTCCCAGTTACCCTTTTTCTTGAAGTAAAACACAATGAGGCTTGCCCCGAAAATGTCCAACACGGTGAGCACAGGGTTGAATTTCCCAAGCGTCCTGAGATATCTCTCGAGGTTAACTTCTCCCTGCGGCCCTATAATGCCCACTAAAACATAGGTGTCCCTCTCGATAAAATCGCAGAGAATCCGATTGCTCCCCGATTTCAGGTACATCCTGAGTATATCGCTCGCGAACATTATCTGATCGGTGATCTCATCGACTGACGCGGAGATCCTGTAAAAATCGTCCATTGCATAGAAAAACTGCTTAACAAAACGGGGAGCAAGCCCTCTGTTTTCGAGGCTTGCCAGTACCTGCTTCATCTTCTGTCGGTCAAGCCTCCTCATCCCCTCATCGAAATCGCGGAACTCGCCGAGAACTTCCTGCAGCCTCTGTTTGATCACATCGTAGATCTCCTCCTCAGTATTGAACTCGGCGAGATCGGCCTTGAGGTTTATGTAGCTCACCTCAAATCCCCGCATCTTCGTGGGGGGCTTTGCCGAGGAAACCGAAATGCCAGCCTCAGCCGAAAGACTGTCGAGGAGCTTATCGTGTATACTCTCTCTTTCATCCTTCTTAAAGGGGGATACGACCACAAGTTTGAACTCTGCCGAATCCCTCGTCACTTTGCCGGGGAGAATGTAGGCCTGGGCTTTCCCTGAACTCTCAGCCTCCTGTATCAGTTTGGGGATCAAAACACGTCCCAGAAGCTCGGTTCCCGCCTTGAGTTCGAAAGTTTCCCTCTGCCTTCTCCTCTTCAGCTTGTTAAAAAGCTGGCGCTCGAGGAGCGGAAGCTCTTCTTCCTTAAGGGGTTGTCCTGACCCATCAGTTATCTCGAGCCTTATAACGGCAATTCCGTCGGAGGTAACAAACTGCTTATCGTATTTCCTGATGTAGTCGGGTATATATTCGCGGAGCCAGTCCATGACGTCATCCAGGGAGAGATCCCTCTCAAAGCCGGCCGCACTTATGCAGGTCAGTTTCTCCCTCGTGGTCTCTATGTTTTCGACCGAGACATAGGCGCCCCTTCCCTTTTCCCTGAGGAGTTTCTGGAATCGATAGTTGGTTAAAATTTGCCTCGCAAGGTCCTCAGGCTTTCTCTCCACGAGATAGGCCTCGGAACGGGAGATTATGAACCTCTCTACCTCTCCCCTCTCGCTCAGAAGCTCCTTAAGTTCTTCTTCCTGCGCCATTTTCTTGATGGCCTCGACAACCTTCTCATAGACCTCAAGTTTCTTGGTTCCGATGTGAACAAGCTTCTCGATGGAGCCCCCACCCCTGGCTACAGCTTTGAGCAGACCGAGCCTCTGTCTGATCTCTTCCTCCACCTTCTTCATTTCCTCTTCGCTGTTGAGGATGATATGAGTCGTGATGATGCCGTACTTGCCCGACGAATCCACCATCGCAGTGAGATAGTTTATGTTGTAGCCTCCCTCGTGAATGAAACCCGCTACCGTGTTGACGAGTCCGGCCCAGTCGGGGGCTATGAGGATCAGAAGAAGCTGGGGCTTGCCGCATTTGCTGTAACCTGCGCTGAGGT
>DRBW01000079.1 GCA_011042705.1 Caldifarciminota bacterium | reverse complement strand
GATCTCGACCCAGTTATAGGAAGGACCACCCGGTTCGTTCGAATCTATCCACCTGTATCCGAAGGCATCGGGCCCACCCTGTCCCTTCGCAGGTTCGATTCCCCTGAAGGGATCAGGAGCTCCCTTTCTAGTCTCCCAGTGGACGTATCCGGCGGGCATGCTGAGAAGCTCGCCCTCGCTGATGTCTATGTTGAAAATCAGATCTCCATCGCCAGTATTGGTAATGGTGAGCAGCGTATCGATGCTCTCCCCCGGCTCCAGCGTGACCTCAAAGGAGAGAGGGGTCACATCGATGTCGGGCGTCCCGGCAGCGGGTGTCGCCTGAACTGCAGCAAGAGCATCTATCCTGCCCCATCCGTAAGTATTGTTGGGATAGGGAGAACCAAGGTGAACCGAGTTGTTTATCAGAATGTCATAGATGGTCTCAAAATCGAGATCGGGGTTTTTCTGCAACATGAGGGCTACAGTGCCCGTGACATGGGGACAGGCCATGGACGTTCCGTCCCAGGACTCATAGCCGCTGCCCGGGACTGACGAGTTAACGGAGACTCCGGGGGCACAGACATCGGGCTTTATGTAATTCCAATCCGATGCAGGCCAATTAGCCGTATCGTTCCAGGGATACTGATTGGGGGCGGGACCTCTCGCTGAAAAGCTCGCTATGACGTCGGAAGAATTCGTGGCGCCGACCCCTATGACGGTGGGGTAATTCCCGGGAATGTTGGCAGTGCCGGCGCCAGGGCCGTTGTTCCCGATGGCAAAAACGGGAATAATGCCCAGATTGCGCCAGTTCATAACGGCGTTCCAGAACGTCGTGCTTGTGGGATTTGTGTTGCCCCACGAATTCGAAACGATCCTGACGGGCACCCCGTTGCCCACCAGGTTTGCGAACCACTGCATGGCGTTGAGAATCCAGTCGGTGGCGCCGCTTCCATAAGAATCAAACGCCTTGGCAGCGACAAAAGTGGCGCCCGGGGCAACTCCAATATCGTTGACAAAGGGCCCCGGTCCGTCGCCTCCGCAGATTGTCCCCATCGTGTGCGTCCCGTGTCCGTTATCGTCGTAAGGAGTGCTGTATCCGTTGACGGCATCGTACCAGTAGCCCGCGTATTTGCCCTGAAGGGCTGGATGATTGATATCCACGCCTGTATCGAGGTTGCCCAGCAGAACTCCCTGTCCCGTATAACCCAGCGTCCAGACATCGTCGGCGTTTATCTTGCTGATGTTCCAGCCGGGCGTTTCGGGGCTCCCGCCCTTGCTTCTCTCGCCGAGAATATGAAATTTCCTTAGGGGCTCTATCACGGCCACTTCAGGCCTTTCAGCGATGCGCCTGATTGCCTCCGGGGTGGCGGATATCATGAAAGCATTGCTTATCCACCATCTTTTCAGTACCTCAGCACCGAGGTCCCGGGCGTATTCCACGACCCCTTGCTGAGTTCTCCGGGCGAAATCCTTTAGATACTGTATTTTCAAGTCATTCCGATCTTTCTCGAAAAGAGAAAGGTCGGCCTGATCCTTAAGGCCGACTATCGCCCTTACTTTCTCCCTCTGCTTCATGTCTTTAAGTTTACGCATGAGATCGGGGGCTATAGTGCCGGCATTGAGGGTAGAAATGAGCGCGACCATCCCAGCCGCCAATATGAACTTCTTCGCCATTATCGGCCTCCTTTTTCGATAAAAATACACCTATCCTCCCACAGCCTCTGGAAACATGGATTTGGGAAAACGGACAGTCTTCTACTTTGTGATAACTACTCAGGGAGAAACTGTCAAGAACTCTGCTAAGTTCTTATTTTACCAGGATTTCTCGGGAGGCTCCACGAACAACCTCAACTTGCTGGAGCGCATCGGATGCTGCAGCTTCCTCAGGGCTTTTGCCTCAATCTGCCTTATCCTCTCCCTGGTGACCTGAAATACCTGCCCCACTTCCTCGAGGGTCTTGGGCGGATGGTTGCCCAGGCCGAACCTGTATTCTATGACCTTCCTTTCCCTTTTTGTGAGGGTGGACAGGACTTCATCGAGCCTCTCCTTGAGCAAAGACTCCCTCGCGAACTCGAAGGGCGTCTTCTGCATGTCGTCGACGAGAAAATCGCCGATGAAATTATCCTCTTCCTTCCCGATGGGCTTATCGATGGAAATGGGCTCCCTGGCGGCCTCCATTGCCTGTTTCACCTTCTCAACGGGGATATCCAGAAATTCGGCTATCTCCTCCACCGTGGGTTCTCTGCCGAAATCCTGCATCAGCGCGCGGGTTGCCCTGGAGACTTTGGTTATCGTCTCTATCATGTGTATCGGAACCCTGATGGTCCGGGACTGATCGGCTATAGCCCTTGTAATGGACTGCCTGATCCACCAGGTCGCATAGGTCGAGAACTTATATCCCTTCCTGTAGTCGAATTTCTCGACGGCCTTGATGAGCCCTGCATTGCCTTCCTGTATGAGGTCCATGAATTCGAGCCCCCTGTTCATGAATCTCTTGGCTATCCCGATCACGAGCCTGACATTCCCTTCCACCATCTTAGCCTTGGCGTCTTCGAGGCTCGCCAGCTCCGCTCTCAGCGCTCTCTGGACGTCTTTGGCCTTCTCCCTGGACATTCCGAGCTTCTCCTCGATCTCCTCCATCTTGCTCCGGAGTTCCTTCATTCTGGAGGAGAGAACCATCATGTACTCGTCCTCTTCGGGCGTCATATCTCCTCTTTCCTTGATCTCCTGGAAGAAGCGGCTCGCCTTTGCCTCGTATTCCCTGTATTTCCTGTCATAGGAGCGAAGCTTGTTTACCTCTTCCTCGAAGCCCTTTACTATATCAAGCACCTTCTTAAACTGAGGGCGGAGGTTCTCTATCTTCCTGACGAAGGTCTTGAGGTTATCCCGCATCTTTCTCCGCTCTTCGGAAGCGAGGTCATCGCGCTCCCAGAGATCGGTGAACGTGTTGACCTTCCTCTTGAGATAGGCGAAGGCGTTGGCCACCCTCTCCTTTTCCTTTCTATTTTTCTGACGGGAAGTCCAGTACTGTGAGTCGACCTGCACGAGCTCCTCGATCTGAAGCATGCCCCTCTCGGTCAACTCTATGAAATGGAGAAAGCGCTCCACCCCGTATTTTGTCCTGAAAATTATCCTGATTATGTT
>DRBW01000113.1 GCA_011042705.1 Caldifarciminota bacterium | reverse complement strand
ACACCATAGTGGAGTTCTCAGTGGAAAAGCCAGAGTTTCCTTCTGAGATAAACAGCCATTTCATGGGTCTCGTTGACGTCAGCATCGAAGCCGTTGAGGAGATGGTCGCCACCGTCCGGGCCTATTTCAAAGATCTGACGGCTGTTCGGGATCACGTGACGAAGATAATGTTTTTCGAGAAGGAATCGGACAAAATCGGCGAGAGGATAAAGAGATTTCTATTCGACAAGAGCGACATAGATCTCAGCAGGAAAATCCACATAAGGACCTTCGTGACGTATCTCCAGACCATCGCCGACAAGGCGGAAGACGTGGGCGACCGTGTCTCCATATATACGATAAAACGCCTCATGTGACATGACCTGGTTTTACCTGGCAAGCGGCCTTTTCCTGGGATGGTCCCTCGGCGCCAACGATGCCGCCAACGTGTTCGGCACCGCGGTCGGCACGAAGATGGTCAGGTTCAAAGTCGCCGCCATGGTGGCTTCCATCTTCGTGATCCTCGGAGCGGTGATAAGCGGTGCCGGTGCCGCTCACACTCTGGGTAAGCTCGGAAGTGTCAACGCACTCGGCGGCTCCTTTACCGTCGCCCTCGCCGCTGCCCTCACGGTGAGCTGGATGACGAAGCTGGGCCTTCCGGTCTCCACCACCCAGGCTATCGTCGGGGCTATCGTCGGATGGGATTTTTTCAGCGGTGCCCTGGTGGACACCGATGCCCTTACGAAGATCGTATCCACCTGGGTTATATCGCCCGTACTCACGGCCATTTTTTCTTTTCTGTTCTTCAAACTGACCCGCTGGTCTCTCAGGGTCATCAAGATGCATCTTCTGGAAATGGATCTGAACACGAGGCTGGCCCTGATCCTTATAGGAGCCTTCGGGGCTTATAGTCTCGGCGCCAACAACATAGCCAACGTGATGGGCGTTTTCGTGACAGCCAATCCCTTTCCCGACGTGAACATCCTGGGAATTCTGACCCTCTCCGGGAAGCAACTTCTATTCCTCATCGGAGGAATCGCGATCGCCGTGGGGATCTACAGCTACTCCTACAGGGTTATGAAAACTGTGGGAAGTGACCTTTTCAAACTATCTCCGATCGCAGCTCTCATAGTGGTTTTCTCCGAATCCATAGTCCTCTTTATCTTCGCCTCTCAGAAACTCGAGCACCTCCTCATCAGGCTGAACCTTCCCACCATACCTCTCGTCCCGGTATCGAGTTCGCAGGCTGTGGTGGGCGGTGTAATCGGCATTGCCTTCGCGAGGGGCGGAGGCAGGGCTATAAATTTCAGGGTCTTAACACGGATCTTCTGGGGCTGGATAGTCACTCCTCTGACGGCAGGAGTGATAAGTTTCTTCGCCCTGTTTTTCATGCAGAACGTATTTCAGCAAAAGGTTTACGAGCCCATACCTTATGTAATTTCCGAAGCCGTCTATGAGAAACTCAATTCCATGGATATCAGGGACCCGGGCCTCGGCGTTCTCAAAGGAAAGGTGTTTCGAAACGGTCGCAGGTTCAAAAAGGCACTGAAAAACCTCACTAAACTGAGCTCGAGGGAGATAAACGAAGTTATAAGAATCGCCGAGATCGACAGCCTCAAAATCGATTCTACCGTCGCCAGCGAGAAGCTGAGCCCTCACTGGTTCACATATGCCCAGCTCAAGGCTGTTAAATCCCTTCACGGTCGTATCTTCGCACACAAATGGCAGCTTCAGGATGCACTTGCCGCGCTCTGCGAGGAATGGAGGTTCAAAGAAGACACCAGGAGGAATAGACCTTATAATAGGGAGCTGGAGATGAAATACGAGAAGCTCTTTGAGGTTTTCAGGATATCGAAAATGAGAGAAAGGCGCGATGAGCTCCACGAGCTAATGGGGCTCTGAAAAGAAGTACTTCGGGAGGAAGAATGGCAAGGAGAAAGAGCTGGAGAGAGAAGCTTGAGAAGGAGGGTGAACCCAGGGTTGTGGATGACCCCAAGGGGAGAGGCAGAATGCTGATTCCCACTCCTCTCATGGTCGATGAACTTGTGCGCAGGATACCCCCTGGAAGACTTGTCACGGTGGGCCAGATCAGGGAGAAACTTGCCAGGGATTTCGGCGCCGATTTCACCTGTCCCCTGGTCACGGGGATATTTCTGAAAATAGTGGCTGAAACGGCCGAAGAGGATCTGGGAAGGGGCATAAAAGACATCACTCCTTACTGGAGGGTTGTAAAGGACGACGGCTCCCTTAACCCCAAATTTCCCGGTGAGGGCAAAATTCAGGCTCAATATCTGAGGAGAGAGGGACACGAAGTTCTCCTGATCAGAAACAAATACAGAGTGATGGATTTCAAATCCAAGCTCGTGGATCTGTCCGGGCTATAGGCCAGGGGGAAAGATGACATGAGAAAGGGGCTCTTTCATTTAACAATAGGGGCCTCCTTCTTTTTATTCCAGCTGGGCTGTTTCGGGGAAAAGGAGTTGAAGCCCGCCGATAATCCTGAACTCCCTGATAGAGGCTATTTCATGGGAATGTATCCCAATCCTGGATCCGGGCAGTCGGAGGAAGAGGCCTTCTCTCAGGCAGCTGCCTTCTGTGAATTTGTGCCCATAGCTTTCGAGGATGTGCCTTTCTACGAACTCCCCGACATGCTATCGGGGAGTTTCGGCGAAAAATATGTGACCGAGCTCACGAGGGGAAATGGGATGTTTCCCGTGATCTGTCTCCCCTTTTTCGACGACAGCATCCAACTGATGAGACCTCCCGGAATGGAGGATGTCTCCCTCAGCACGCCCTCCTGGAAGGAGCGGTATCGCGATGCTGTCCTCGATGTGGTGCGCATATCGAAGCCCTTATATCTCGCCGTGGGGAAAGATGTCAATCTCTGGTACGAGAGGTATGGCTCCGGTAATGCAGGCCCCGATGATTTCGATGAGTTCGTTGAGCTCTATGAGGAGATATACGACTCAGTCAAGGAAATATGTCCGTCCACCATAGTTTTCCCCATATTTACAAGGGAAGTCCCCGATCAGGGAAGAGAAGCGGACCTCTCCGTTCTGGGACTCTTTGATTTCAGAAAAGTGGACATTCTCATCTTTACAAGCCATCCCCATGTCATCGAAGGATTAACCTTGCCCTCGGATCTGCCCGATGATTACTACTCTAAGGCCTTT
>DRBW01000063.1 GCA_011042705.1 Caldifarciminota bacterium | reverse complement strand
GGGCCTCCTCCACACTGTGTCTGCCCACCGCGAGCAACGCTAAAGCCCCTCTTCGAATTCTGCCCCGGCTTTAAGAAGGCCCTTTTTGAACTCCTCGTAGGCAGCCTGATCGTACAGGACGAAGATAACCTCCTGAGGATATTCCTGATCGCTGAATTTAGACACCTCCTCGTACATTATCTCGGCGGCCCTTTCATAGGGAAATCCCCCCACACCGGTTCCCAGAGCGGGGAAAGCAACGCTTTTAATTTTCATCTCCACGGCTCGCTTCATAGCGTTCCAGGTGGCCCTCCTTATTTTATCCTCGTCGGTCCTGAAGTCCATCCCCATGGTAGCCGCATGGATAACATACCTCGCATTGAGCTTTCCCGCTCCCGTGACGACGGCCTCTCCGATCTCTATGGGCCCCTTCTCCATCGCCTCCTTTTCAATCTCTCGCCCGCCTTTGCGCCTTATGGCTCCCGCAACGCCGCCCCCCATGATGAGCCGGTTGTTGGCGGCGTTGACGATCGCATCTACATCGAGCTCGGTTATATCGCCCTTTATCAGCCTGATCTTCATCCTCTCACCTCCCCTTGAGAGCCGATATCAGGTTTTCCCTATCGGACGGTTTTTCAAAGGGATAAAAATTAGCTCCCGGCAGGGTCTTCCTCACGAGCCCGCACAACACCTTGCCGGGGCCAACCTCTATAAATTCGGTCACACCCATTTCCTTCGCCGAGTTGAGGGTATCGACGAACAGTACGGGACTTAGAAGCTGCTTCTTTAAATTCTCCCTGATCACATCGACATCATCGGTGGGCCTTCCAAGCGCATTGGGGATCACGGGAACGCGTGGGGAATTGAATCGAACGCCGTTCAGCACCTTCTCGAACTCCGCAGCGGCCTCCTTCATTAGCGGGGAATGGAAGGCTGCGGATACTCTGAGCATCACGGCTTTTCTCGCGCCCATCTCTTTTGCGAGGCGAACAGCTTCCTCGAGCTCGTCCTTCGCGCCCGACAGCACCACCTGCTCAGGCGAATTGATGTTAGCGAGAACGACGTTTTCGAATTTTTCCGCGATTTCTTTCAGTTTACCGATCTCCAGGCCTATTATAGCGGCCATGCCTCCCGGCCACTTCTCGCCAGCCCTCGCCATGAGCTCACCCCTCGCCTTGACGAGCTTGAGAGCATCCTCGAACGTAAAGACAGAAGCGGCATAGAGGGCGCTGAACTCACCCAGGCTGTGCCCGAAAACCACGTCGGGCTCCAGATCTCTCAAAGCCTCGAGGGCCATAGCCTCGACCACGAAAAGGGCCGGCTGGGTGTACCTGGTGTCGGTGAGCTTCTCCATGGGACCCTCGAAACAGAGCTCGCGAAGGGGCAGACCTGTGATCTCTTCCGCCTTTAACATGAGCTCCCGCGCGACCTCCAGCTCATCGTACAATTCTCTGCCCATCCCCACTTTCTGGGAGCCCTGTCCCGGAAACATAAAAGCGATCTTGCCCATCATGTCCTCCTTTTAAACCGTTTCCTTGAGAACAAATCCTTTTAGATACTCGCTCTCCCTGAACCCCAGGAGAACGGGATGATCCTTTGCCTGGCCCAGCCTCTCGAGGAGGACAAAATGCCTCCTGAGGTTCATGGCGGGCACCGTGAAACTCTCCAGGAGAGCCTCATCGGTGATATAATGGGAACAGCTGAAGGTAACTATGTACCCGCCCGGTTCGAGAAGTCTGATAGCCCTGTCATGGAGGACCTTAAATCCATTGACCGCCTCCTCCACCTGTCCCCTCTTCCTCGCGAAGGAGGGAGGATCCAGGATGATCACGTCGAACTTTATCCCGGAGAGCAGCATCTCGTCTAAAAACTGAAAGGCCTCCTTTTCTATGGGCACGACCCTCTCCCTTTCGAAGGAATTGAGCTCCACGTTCTTCATGAGCAGGGCGAGAGCGCTTTTTGACCTGTCAACTGCATAAACCCTGGAAAATCCCGCTTTCAGGAGGTGAAGGGTAAATCCCCCGGTGTAAGAAAAGATGTCCAGGGCCCTGGTTCCCTTAACGAGCGAGGCAACCCTCTCCCTGTTTTCCCTCTGATCGAAGTAAAAGCCGGTTTTCTGCCCGCCGGCTATGTCAACGAGATATTTTAGTCCGCTCACCTCGATCTGGAGGCTTTCGGGGATCTCGCCGTGGTGAAGGCGGTCAGCCAGGGGCAATCCCTCTTCGGCTCGTAGCGAACTGTCGCCCTTCTCAAAAATAAAGGACGGGGAGAAAAGGTCCTGCAAGGCGTAGATCACGTCTTTTTTGTGGCGCTCCACGCCATAGGAAAGCACCTGAATCACGAGTCCGTCCCCGTATTTATCGACTACAAGGCCCGGAACCCCGTCGGATTCTCCGAAAAGAACGCGGAAGGAATTCTCACCGGGATACAGGGATCGCCGCCATTCCAGCGCTCTCTCAAGTTTATTCCGCACAAAGTGATAGTCGAACTCGCGTTTCTCCCTGGAGTAGAAGCGGAGGACGATCTTCGAATGGGGATTGAAAAAAGCCGAACCGAGAAACTGCCCCCTTGTTGTATAGACCTCGACGCACTCGCCGGGCGAAGCTTCTCCGTCATCGACGAGGCTCTTTGCGTAGATCCAGGGATGGAAATAGTACCACTTCTTCCCTTTTACCGTAACCCGTTTCATCGGGTGAATTCTACCGCCAGGGCACGCCCAAATTCAACCCGAGGGAGTATCGGCAGGTACGCCCTTTCAAAGTACCACTGCTTTCTCTCACAAGTTGAACCTGCCTTCAACCGGAAATTCTTTCCCCCATCGATAGCACTATGGCTTTCATAGAGGAGAAATAGGACCTGCCAGAACAGAAATCCCTATCTATCTCCCGCGCTCCAGAAGCAAGAGCTTCCTCGTCTCCCTGAATTTCCCGGCCTCCAGCCTCAAAAAGTATACTCCGGATGGCAACAACCTTCCCCTGCCATCCCTCCTGTCCCACTCTAACCTGTGCATTCCCGCCTTTACCCTCCCCTTAACCAGATCCCTCACCCTCCTCCCAGCCACATCATACACCCCCAACCTGACCTCCACATCCTCCGGCACCGAATACTCCACCACCACCCTACCCCTCACCGGATTGGGCTCTGGATACCCCAAATAATACCTCAATCCACTCCCACTC
>DRBW01000198.1 GCA_011042705.1 Caldifarciminota bacterium | reverse complement strand
GGACCCTTGACATAAGCAAACTGAGGGAGATGAAATGGTAAACCCAATTTTAGCCATAGTGATACCTCTGGCCTTTGCCTTTCTCATGCCTTTCTTCAGAGCCCTATCGAGGAAATCGGTCAAATGGGTTTTCCTGGCCGTGATCGCCTTCAACTTCTATGTAGCCATAATGACTTTTCTGCGTGTCCTTTCGGGCCCCATTCTCGTCATCACAGCGGGAATCAAGCCGCCTTTCGCCATAAACCTCCTGATCGGACCTCTCGGAGGACTCCTTTTCCTTCTCTTCGAGGGAGTGGCTTTTCTCTATGCGATTTTCCTGCTGAAGGCTGAGATAAAGGAACCGGTGCACCGCTTTTTCGTGCTCTTCCTTTTGAACGTGGCAGGAGCCACGGGGATGATACTGACTGGAGACCTCTTCAACCTCTTTGTATTCCTCGAGATCACCGGCATTTCCGCTTATGGCCTCGTGGGATTCAAAAGGGACAGAAAGGGCCTTGAAGGCGGCGTCAAATACCTGATCCTCGGATCGGTGGGTTCCACATTTTTTCTCCTCGGCGTGGCCCTGCTCTATAGCCAGCTCGGAACGCTGAACATGGCTGACATAGCGGCGAGGATGTGGATGCTAAAGAAACCCACCCTATATGCGGCCTTCATAATGTTCCTGGTGGGTCTGGGAGTGGAGGCAGAGCTCTTCCCTATGAACGCATGGGTGCCTGACGCCTACGAGGGTGCCCACGACACCGTCACCGCCATGTTGAGCACAGTGCTGTCGAAGGCGGGCCTCTACGCCCTGATAAGGGTTGTTTTCACGGTGCTGGGCCCTCGGAGGGCTTTCCTGGACCTTTTGCTCTGGGTCGGACTCATAACCCTCCTTCTCGCAGAGCTGTCAGCACTGAGGCAGAAGAACGTCAAGAGGATGATAGCCTATTCATCGGTAGGCCAGATGGGCCTCGTGATTTTCGCCTTCGGAATGGGATCGCTTTCCGCCCTGCAGGCTGCCCTCTTTCAGGCTGTAAACCACGTCCTGTCTAAGGGAGTGCTGTTTCTCTCGCTGGCCATAATGGGAAAGAAGAGGGAGGGGCTTGAGCTCGAGAACCTCAGGGGAATCGGCCGCGAGCTCCCCGTGACAGGGCTGCTCTTCAGCATCGGAGCACTCAGCCTGCTGGGACTTCCGTTTCTCTCGGGGTTCTGGAGCAAGATCAGCCTCCTTCTCTCGACGGCGGACCTCAAGCTCTGGGTTCCCCTCGGGCTCGTCCTCCTCGCCTCGATAATAGAGGCCTATTACTACCTGAGAACGATCGGAATTTTCTATTCCGGGACGGATTTCAGGTTCGGCGAGACTGCTTTTCTGAGGCTGCTCCCGGTGCTTGTCCTCGTCTTTGCCATATTCTATCTGGGTTTCAGGCCCGGCGTCCTGACGCCCTACCTTAAGGGTGCGGCCAAAGAGCTCGTCGATAGGAGCAGTTATATCGGCTGGGTAATCGGAGGGTTGAGACCATGACATTCTGGGTGATTGCAAGCTATTTTCTCGGCGGGGTTGTTGCTTATATCCTCGCCAGGTTCTCGAGAAAACTCGGCGCCTTTGTTGCCCTTCTCTTCAGCATATATCCCCTCTACGCCCTCGTTCCAGCGCTCGGAAACGGATTCTACCTCAGGTTTACCGTGATCCCTCACTACCTGGACCTGAGCTTCAGGCTCACCCTCCTGAGCTGGTTCTTCGCCCTCATCTCGTCCACATTGTATTCCCTCTCGCTCTTCACCGCCTATTCCGAGAAAAGGGACTCCTTCTTCCTCCTTTCCTCCATGTTCTCGGCAGGTGGCCTCATGGGCGTTTTCCTCGCGGCCGATTACCTGACTCTCTTCATCTTCTTCGAGATCATGGCCTTCTTCTCGGCTTTCACCTTCATAAGGGAACACAGGGGATCGGCTCTCAAATATATAATTTACTCGCTCGTCGGCTCCTACTCCTTTCTTGCTGCCCTGCTCGTCTTAAGGGCTTCCACTGGCAGCCTTGAGATCACGCCACTTTCGGGATTCGGCGGTTCGGTTCCCGCGGTCCTGTTTCTCTTCATCCTTGCCTTCTGGGTTAAATCGGCGGTGATGCCCTTTCATCCCTGGGCACCCACGGCTTACGCCGATTCACCCCATTCCTTCACTCCCTTTTTCTCCGGAGCTCTGTCTAAGTCTGGCGTTTACGGCCTCGTCCTCGCCTTCTTTTACATTTTCGCTGAATTCTTCAAATCCCATCACGCCTTCGGCTACTTCTTCGCCTGGATCGGCGCCCTTACCGCCCTTTTCGCCGGGATCTACGCCTTCCTTCAGGATGACGCCAAGAAGTTACTGGCATATTCGAGCATATCTCAGCTGGGCTACGTTGCCTTCGGCCTCGGCCTCGGCACCTCCATTTCCATAACGGGATCGCTCTTCGTTGCCCTTGGCCATGCTGTCTTCGAGTCGCTTCTTTTCTTCGTAATCGCTGCCGTTTACATCCGCACTGGAACTACGATGCTCACCGAGATGGGCGGCCTGATAAAGAAAATGCCGATCTCCTTCATAGCCTTGCTCTTCGGCATCATAGCTACAGCAGGAATACCGCCAACGGTGGGGTTTCCCGGCAAGTGGATGCTGTATGAGGCGGTTCTGGAGAAAGGCTATCCCCTCCTGGCAGGTGCCATTTTCGCCGCTTCCATAACGGCTTTTCTGTACTGCTACAGGCTGATCTATTCCATTTTCCTCGGGCCTCTCAAAAAGGAATTCCGTGACGTGAGGGAGGCTCCCTTTCCCGCCCTCGTCCCGCTCCTCCTGCTTCTGATACCGCTTCTCCTGCTCGGGCTCTTCCCCGGCTACGTCGTCGACATAACCGATTCTATCCTGAGGGAGTTCGGCTATCTCGGAGTTCCGCATACCCCGTCCAGGCTTTTCAGCGGAATAGGCACCTTCAACGGGCTCGCCGTTGGCATAACGATGGGAGCCGCTTTTGTCATCGCTTTTCTCGTGCACGCCATTTTCTCCAGATCCAGGAGGGTGAGCGAGCTCAACAATTACACGGCGGGCGAGATCGCGGAAGGAGTCTCCATGCATTATGTGGCCGATTTCTACAAGTTCATTGAGAGAGAACTTTACGGCTTCCTCAAGCTCAGGGTTGAGGCGCTGTTTAACTG
>DRBW01000011.1 GCA_011042705.1 Caldifarciminota bacterium | reverse complement strand
TGCGAACAGCGAAATTCAAGGATTTTCACCTGCAGGGCCCGATCGAGAGACTCAGGCTTGCCGGGAGATGAGTCCTTACTGCAATTATGTTTTCTTTTCGCGTTCCTTTTATAGAGTACACGTATTTCCCGAAGAGACCGGGCCCGATGCGCCGGGCGGCCATATCGGCCCACGCTTCTTTCTGAAAACACCAGCCCCTGACAGGGCAGAAGCTGAAGTGTGGGTCTCGTGCTCACTGCAATTCTCCGTTGGAAATTTTCCCCACCCCTTTCCGGTGCTTAACCCATTCTATAACACGGATCCGTCGGTATAAGCCGGTCACATACCTCAGCGGTGTTTTCAAGCCATTATAGAAATGCTATCTCTGTGAAGGAGATTCTGCCGGGCTTTATAATTAGCGCATGAAAGTCTTCATCTCGATCGATATGGAGGGAATAAGCGGCCTTGCTTCCTGGAAGGAGGATCCCAGAAGGATTACCGATATGATGGTCCGTGACCTTCTCGCTGTTATAGAAGGAGCCAGAGAAGGAGGAGCCGGATTTTTCAGGGTAGCCGATTCTCACTCTTACGGCATGAACGTCCCTCCTGAAGCCCTGCCTCCCGATGTGGAGCTCGTCAGGGGATTCCCCCGGCCCTATTACATGATGGAGGGCCTGACCGACGAGTTCGACCTGGTTTTTCTCGTCGGTTACCACGCGCCGGCTGGGATCAGCTCGGGGCAGATGGACCACACTTACTCCTCTTCTTCCTATTACAGGATCGCGATCAATGGAAAGGAGGTGGGAGAGGCCGAGATAAACGCGCTTTACGCTGCCGAACTGGGTGTTCCCGTTGGACTTATTACCGGCGATAAAGCTCTCCATGATTTTTCGAGGCCCAATTTCCCCGATCCCGTCAGGTTCGTCGTCACGAAGGAGGGAGTCACCAGGTATGCGGCTCTGCTCTATTCCCTGGAGAGGGTCCGCGAGGAGCTCAGAAAGGGCGCGCGGGAAGCCGTCGAGAGATCGAAAGAGATGGGCTTCTTCAGGCTGGAGCCCCCTTATGAGGTGGAGATAGAGTTTCTCGACACTCTGAGGGCCGATCTGGCCGCTTCTCTTCCTTTCCTGAACCGGGTCTCAGGGAGAAGGGCGGTTTTCAGAGCGGACAATGTCGATGAGGTCTTGAGGCACATAGTATCCATGGCGACCCTTCTTTTATCTGCAAAGGTTTTCGGATAGATCATGGGTAAGGAAAAATTGAAATTCGTCGCTTTCAACGGATCTCCGAGAAAGGAAGGCAGGACCGCGGGACTTCTCGGTGTTGTCCTCGAGGAGCTCGATAGGCTCGGGGCCGAAACCACGCTTATTCACCTGATCGACAATCCGATCAGACCCTGTCTCGGATGTTTTTCCAGTTCCCCCGAAGAGTGTGAACCCAGGAGGTGTACCGAGGGAGAGCTGGACGACGCCATGAAGGGTTATCATCAGCTTCTCCTTTATTCCGATGGAGTTATCTTTGCCACGCCCGTCATGTGGTTCGGACCCTCGGGCCTCATGAAGAATTTCATCGACCGCATGACTTCTCTGGAGAACGCTGGCAAGCTTCTTGACGGCAGGGTCGCCGGTTTTGTGGTTACCGGCGACGAGGACGGAGCCATGCAGACCGTGATGCAGCTCATGGGTCCCCTGAGCGAGATGGGTTTTCTCTTTCCTCCCTATCCCTTTGCCACATCACTCGGGTTCAGAAATGTCATGGAGGATCGGGAAGCCCTTGAATTCGCCAGGAGGCTCGGCAGAAACCTCTATCGGCTGGCCGACATCCTGAGGGACGAGGACCTCAATTGGTGGGAGATATGAGATAGAGCTCTCCGAGGGCATTTATGTAGTAAACAGTGTCGCCCAGGCAGTCGATGAGCTGGATCGACGAGTCGCCGATCAGTTTCGTCGGGTTGGAGATGGAATCTACCTGGACCCTGAAAATGCCCTCTGCGCTCGCGATGTAAAGCCCTTCGGCACCCAGGGCGAAGTCCCTGTATTCCATTGATATCTCACCCAGAGGATTTCCCCTGCTGTCGGCGATCTCGATCTCCTTTTCCCTGCCAAAGCCCAGGAAACCGGTCGGCGAACACTCCAGCTTTTCCGCGGGATAATCGAGAGTGAACTCTTCTTCCTCGACATCGAGCAAATGAAGTTTATCGCCCTCCCTTCCCAGGAGAAAGATGATGCCCGCCTCAGATACGGCGAGGTCGCGGAACCGACCGCCCTTCAGCACCCCGGCCCTTTCGGCGCCGCCTGTCAGCACTTTCAGTCCTTCCCTGTCGAGGAAGTAGAGGAAAATGGGATCGGCGTCGATGGACCGCAGAGGATTTTCAGAAGAATAGACTACCCGCAGGCTTTCGCCTCGCAATTCATATATCTCAAATCCCTGTTGCCCGAGGAGATAGATGTGGTTCTCGGTTACCGCCATATCTTTCGGAATGAATGGGATAGCGGCCCTTTTCAGGGGGACGAGGGCGAAAATAAGTATGGCCAGGACGGACATCGCTTAAATTTAGGGTTTCTTCCCATCTTCGTCAAGCGTTGACCAGGATGGAGGAGGAACTTAGAATTACCTCGATGGAACTGAAGCCGATCGGGTACATAAGGACGCCCTTTATGAGGCCGGAGGATGCGCCCTCCCAGGGAAGGCGAAGCGGGGCGAGGGGCAGGGTGGAGCTGCTGGAGCCTTATTCCCGGGGCCTTCAGGGCCTCGCGCCCGGCCAGCATATCTACCTGTTTTACTTCTGCCACAGAGCTGAGAGGGATGTCCTTTTCTCCGACAAAAGGGGAAAGGGGGTTTTCGCCACGAGAAGTCCTCACCGTCCCAATCCCATCGCCATGGTCCTCGTCAAAATAGTTGCGGTTTCCGATAACTGCCTCGAGGTTGAGGGGGTCGACGCGGTTGACGGTTCTCCCCTTATAGACATAAAACCCTTTGTGAGGGATATAGATTGTGTGTAGGCTTTCCCTTATAATGACTATATGTCAATAAAGGAAGGTCAGCTGGTCTTTCTATATGGAGGGGAGAGGGCCTCATACCTCGTCCTTTACTCCCCGGGTAAGCGGTTTTCCACCCACCTCGGAGAGGTGATCCTGCCTCCGGACTTGAGTTTCGGCGATTCCCTCACGACGAACACGGGCAGGAAGTTCTACCTGCTCAGGCCCACTACCTC
>DRBW01000149.1 GCA_011042705.1 Caldifarciminota bacterium | reverse complement strand
GTCGAGGGGGATATCCACGACCGTCGTCTCGGCTCCGAGGATGAGCACCCTGGCGCCGAAGAGGGCGTTTTCCGATCCGTCGAAGGTTATCGTAAGGGTGTCGGTTCCATTGGAAAAAGAGATGTAGTCTGCAGCCCAGTGGTTCACGCTCGTATTTACGGGGCCCACGGGGTAAGAGGTGTGGTCCCCCGAGAGGTGAAAGGGGGGCAGGTTGAAAGTAGTGTAGCCGTAAAGGCTGTCATCGTCGAGAAAGTTGGCGGTTACCCAGTTTCTGAAGACATCCCTGAAGGTGACGCCGAGCCCGAGATTTTCGAGCACATCGTCTATCCCTGCTATCCCGTTCAGGGTGTCGGCCACCACGGCCGTGAGGGTGGAGGGACCTCCGTAGTGTTCGGAAAGATAGGTGAAGAAGAGCATGGTCTTGATGTAGTCGTCCCACTGGTTGTTCCAGGAAGTGAGGTCGTTATCGGGATTGTTGTAAAAACCGGTTATGGGATCGGGCAGCCCGTAGAGGACCATGGCATATTCGGCGCAGCCCTCATCCACCCAGGATTCCTCGTCCTGGTCGTGGTTCCAGTGGATCATGTGCTCGAACTCGTGGGAAAGCACGCTGAGCCTCGAATGGGAAGCGGGCTGACCGGGATAGCAGCTCATGTAGAACATCTCCATCTCGTTGGAATGATAGCCGTAGACCGGAAAAGCTATGCTGTCAGGAAGCTCGTTCAGCGGGTCGAAATATCCATCGAAGACGTTCCCTGCGAAGGAACCCATGTCGTAGTAAAAGATCACGATCCTGGGATCGCCGTCGAGATTCGGCGGAGCACCGAAATAGGTGCTGTCCATCTCGAAAATCCCTCTGGTCGAATCGGCAAGCGTGGCCCTATCGAACCTGTAGATAATTTCTGCCACATCGGAGGAATCCATGTGCACCCCCCACTCTTCGTCGTCGACGAACACGTAGCAATGTTCGCCGACGCCCCGGCAGGTGGCCGGCACCTGGATCTGTTCCGGGGGCATGGAAGTGAGGTCAAAAGCCCAGAAACTGAAGGTATCTCCCACGGAAAAGGGCGGCCCCGAGGGCTTTTTGATTTCAAAAGGGTTTTTTTCTATGGGACCGTGAAGGTTTTTGATGAGGTCCGTCGCGCAGTGGGTCGAATTGAACGATAAGATGATGCTTATGAGCAATCCCGGGAACATGTCATTCCTCCTTCTTTTGGCTTCTATTATAAAGCAAAGTAATCGTGGGCGTCCCCGGGAGTCGATGGAACGGAGTATAATTGAAGGACAGAAAAGGATCAGACAAAAAGCACTGACACACTGATTTCTTCCTTATGCGGCGAGGAGCGACAGGGCTCTCGACGAGCTAAACGTAATCGGCGGGATTCGTCCCTGACCTTATGATGTAGCTTTCCTGAAGGTTTCCCAGATCTTCCTGATCTCCCTTGAAACCGGATTGTCGCCCATCTCTATGATCGAAAGCCCCTTCAACTGGGCCTCGGTCATCACCGGGTCGAAGGGTATGCGGCCGAGGTAAAAGATCCCCTTCTCGTCGAGGAAGCGCTCTATCTCCGAGGTCTTCTCGAGGTTCAGATCGTACTTGTTTATTATGACGAAGGGCTTGACGCTGAAATGGTCCATCAGGTCCAGGATTCTCTTCATGTCAAAAAGGCCGCTCTGGGTGGGTTCAGTAACTACAATCCCGTATTTTAAGCCCGACAGGGTCGAGTTCACCGGACATCCGGTCCCGGGAGGGCCGTCTATTATCAGATAGTCGGTGCCGTCGGTCTGGGCGAGGAAAAGTGCCTGTTTGCGGATTATCGTCACGAGCTTGCCGGAGTTCTCCTCACCGACCTCGAGCATTCCGTGTACCATTTTGCCGTAGCGCGTTTCGGACACGTACCAGTAGCCGGCAACGGTATCCCGCATCTCGATGGCCTGAACTGGACAGAGATGGTAGCAGAGGTTGCAGCCTTCACAGGCCGTGGGATCCACCACGAAGTTCTCGTCTATTGCGTCGAACCGGCAATTGACCCTGCAGATATCGCAGTAGGTGCATTTGTCGAGATCTATATAAGCCCTCTTCATCCCGAGAAACTCGGTTTTCTGCAGGATCTTGGGTTTCAGCAGGATGTGAAGGTCCGGGGCGTCAACGTCGGCATCTGCTATCGTCACGTTTCCGGCGAGGCTTATGAAAGCAGCCGTCAGAGAGGTTTTGCCCGTACCGCCTTTTCCGCTCACTATAGCAAATTCAATCATAGTTTTTTCCCTATTTGCTCGAAAAGTTCCCTGAAAGCTATTTTCCACTTCTCGTCGAGCTCGTAAAGCGGGATTCCACGCGCATATGCCTCGGCGATCTTCTTCTCGAAGGGTATCCTGAGGAGGACCTCTGTCCCCGTCTCTTCGGCATATTTTTCCACTTCCTCGTCACCCATGCCGTACTTATTTATGACTATCCCGTGAGGTTTCCCGAGTTTTTTGACGACACCGTGGGCGATTTTCAGGTCGTAGAGGCCGAAGGGTGTGGGCTCCGTCACGAGGAGAACGTAATCGGCATCTCTCACTGCCTCCACCATGGGACACGATGTGCCAGGAGGAGAATCTATCACGGTTATCCCGGAGTTCCCCGCTTTTTCCTTGACGATCTTTATCAGGGAAGTGGTCGTGATCTCACCTATGTTGAGCCTTCCCTCGAAAAAGTGAATGTCATCCCTCCAGCCCTCCCTGATGATGCCGATCGGCCGCTGCACCTCGTAGAGTGCCTTCTGGGGACAGAGCATCGTGCACGCCCCACAGCCCTTGCAGAGCTCGTCGAAAACCACGAGCTGTTTCGTGTT
This sequence comes from Caldifarciminota bacterium, assembly GCA_011042705.1. Taxonomy (GTDB): domain Bacteria; phylum Hydrothermota; class Hydrothermia; order B15-G9; family DRBW01; genus DRBW01. The sequence continues at coordinate 364 of DRBW01000149.1, read as the reverse complement.
GGCGAAGGCGAAGATGGCGTTATAGGCGCAGACGTCCTGACAGACCCCGCAGAAATCGCATTTGTCGAGCATCACCCTGGGGACAGGAAGGGATGCCATGTACTCCTTCTCGATCTCGGGCCTCAGGAATATATGGGCATCAGGTTCCTCAACGTCCAGGTCGAGAAATTGAGCCTTGCCCTCTATGGAGAGGGCAAGGCTTACAGAAACTGTAGTTTTCCCTGTGCCTCCCTTACCGGAGGCTACGGCTATTTTCATGTTCGATCTTTTCTACTGGAAAAAGGGACCTCCGCCCCGGCCGAAACCACCTCCGCGGCCAAATCCACCTCCGCCTCCTCTGCCGAAACCGCCGCCTCTGCCTCCT
>DRBW01000045.1 GCA_011042705.1 Caldifarciminota bacterium | reverse complement strand
TCCCGTAACGGGGTTTGAAAAGCCCGACGCTGAGGGTTATGAACCCCGCCTTCAGCTCGACGAGGCCGCCCTTGTCCCGTATACCGCGGTTGATGAGCAGTTTCCACTTTTTCCCTCTGGCGAGGAAATCCCCCTGGAGGAGTGCCTTTCTCCGCCCTTCGGTCCTTGCCCTGATTCCCGCTCCGATGAGGAGTTCCCTTTTCTCTCTGGAAAAGTAGAGACAATTTCTCAGGGCAGGAGCTCTGTATCTCTCTATGCCCATTCTCCCCATGAAGTCGCGAAAGTCCAGAAAGGGCTTTTCTTTCCTCTCCAGGATGATCAGCGTTACCTCGTCGTCACTGAGGTAGGGGATCTGACGGAGTTCCGACTCGTCTGCCGTGTTGGGGTTAACCGGGTGAATCTCAGGGTAGAGCGAATCTACAGTGGCCTCAGAGGCCAGAAACATCGCCGTCAGGAGGATAGGAACGAAGAAGATCACGTCTCATGATCCCTCCTCGAGCAGGTAGTAATAGAGGGCGAGGAGGGTTTTGGCATCCTTTATCCTGCCCTCCTTGAGAAGCCCTTCTATCTCTCCTTTTCCAGCCCTGAAGGGCTCTATGATCTCGTCAAAATCGAGGTTTGTGCTGCTTTTCTGAAGATCCCGGGCTACGAAAAGGTGCATTTCCTCTGTGGAATAGCCGGGAGCGAGATAGAAGGAGGCGATCTTCTCCATCTCAGCCGCCCTGTAACCCGTTTCCTCCTCCAGCTCTCTTTCGGCGGTGAACCGCGAGTCCTCTCCCTCTTCGATTTTCCCGGCGGGTAGCTCTATAAGCCCTTCCCCCACGGGATATCGGAACTGCTTGAGGAGGAGGACGTCTCCGTTCTCAAAGAGGGGCAGGATGGCCACCGAGCCCCTGTATTCGACCACCTCGCGGATCGTCTCCCTTCCCGAGGGAAGGGAGACCCTGTCCACCCTGAGGTTTATGATTTTTCCCCTGTATATGTATTTGCCCTCGATTTTCTTCAATTCACTCACCTCTCATCCTGAAGAAGACCTCGGGGCTGACCTTTCTGAAGCCGGCCGGGGGTAGCAATTCATCCTTTCCTATGTCGATCCTCTCCGCCTTTTTTATCTCCGACGTGTAAACTTCTCCCCCTTCGGAGATCGACCTGGTGAGCACGGGAAGCCCTGATGTCTGTTTTCTGAGTTCTTTCTCTATCTTCTCCCTGATGAAGCTTTTCCCGAAGACCTTGCCCACTGATTTTTCGAAGGTCAGAAATTCATTGGCCTTCAGGTCTTCCCTGACCCAGATCTCCTCCTCGAGCCTGCCGTTCACGAGCACGTTGTATTTCACCGCATCTTTCCCCAGGATCTCCCTTTTCTCGGAGGTTCTCAATACTCTCACTTCGGCGGACGTGTCGGTCGCCATGGCTCCCTTCATTTTCTCCGCGGCCCTTGACCAGGCCTTCAGGTCCACCTCAGTGTAAACCTTTCTCTCCGGGTCGGTCATGAAGATCCTGTTGCCGGGGATGTCTATTATGAAATCTCCCATGTCGCCCGTGATCCGGGCTTTTTCGCCGAGAACGATAACCTCGTAGGCGGTGACTGCCTCGTTTTCTCCCGCCCGGGCCGACTCGCTCACGGAGAAATGCCATCCCATGGCGGAAGTGAGTGCAATGACGAACAGAAATCCGGTCAACTAAAACACCTCCTTTAGCTCGATGTGTAAAGGGCGAGAAATTCCTCCCTCCAGCGGGAAAAATACCCGCCTTTTATAGCTTCCCTTATCTCCCTCATCAGGTCCTGGAAGAAGTGGACGGAGTGGAGGGTGGCCAGATGGGCAGCGAGGATCTCGCCTGCGTTGAAAAGGTGTCGGATGTAAGCCCTTGTGAAATTCCTGCAGGTGTAGCAGGTGCAATCGGGATCGATGGGCCTGTAGTCCCTGGCATAGGAGGCATTCTTTATGACGAGTTTTCCCATCCTCGTGAAGACGCTGCCGGTCCGCGCGTTCCTCGTGGGGAGGACGCAGTCGAAGAGATCCACGCCTCTGGCCACCGAGTCTATGATGTCTTCGGGGAAACCGACGCCCATCACGTAGCGGGGCTTTTCCCTGGGCAGAAGCCGGGCGGTCCTTTCGATTATCATGTCCCTCTCCAGTTTGGGCTCGCCGAAGGCGAGCCCTCCTATGGCATATCCGTCGAATCCCATGGCGACAAGGGCCCTGGCGCTTTCCTCCCGCAGCTCAGGATAGACCCCGCCCTGTACTATGGCGAAGATGGCCTGATTTGGGCTTATCCTGTTTCTCTCCTCTATGGATCTCTCCGCCCATCGGAGAGTCAGTTCCATCGCCCTTCTCGCCTCCCTCTCTGATGAGGGATAGGGCGCGGGCTCGTCCAGCACCATAATGATGTCTGAGCCAATTTTTTTCTGAATTTCTACGACCTTTTCGGGGGAAAAGAAGATCTTGCTCCCGTCGAGGTGGGATCGGAATTCCACCCCTTCCGGGGTTACCTTCCTTATATCGGAAAGGCTATAAACCTGGAAACCCCCGGAGTCGGTGAGGACGGCTCCCTTCCATGCCATTGAGCTGTGGATTCCGCCGGCCTCCTGAATTATGTCCTCGCCGGGCCTCAGGTGGAGATGATAGGTGTTGGAAACGATGATCTGTACTCCCGATTCTTCGAGGTTCCTGGGCGCGAGGGCCTTAACTGTAGCCTGAGTTGCAACGGGCATGAAGGCAGGCGTTTCCACGACCCCATGGGGCGTGTGGAGCAGGCCGGCCCTCGCGCCCGTCTCTCCGTCTTCAGCTATGATCTCAAACTTTATAGCCAAGGATTCAATCCTCCTCCAGTCTTCTCACTTTCACCCTGCCGCCAGATTCTACTATTTCGACTATTTCCCCCTCAAAGAGGATCTTGAATCCGCTTCCTTCGATGTCTCTGTGCGTTATGTAAATGCGTCTTTTGCCCGGCAGAACCTGAAGGAGCCCCCGCCCGAGGTTTTCATCGAAATAGAGGACTTTCGCCAGAGCGGTCTTTCCCTCTTTATTCTTTCTTTGCCTTTCCCTCAGTTTTCGCGTCCTCTACCTTTCTTCCCGATTTTTCCAGGACCTCTTCCGCTTCCTTCTTGAGGTCCTCAATGTACTGAACGCCGTACTTCTTCCTGAGGGCCTTCCTGAACTCCTCCCACTTCTGCATCTCCAGCTTGCTTCTCAGGTTGCCCTCGATCTGCGAGCGCACCTCGT
>DRBW01000078.1 GCA_011042705.1 Caldifarciminota bacterium | reverse complement strand
GGCATAGGAGAGCAGAGATGTGTGGAATTGTAGGTTATCTTGGCAATAAAGATGTAGATTCTGTTATCCTTGTGGGCCTTGAAAAGCTGGAATACAGGGGCTACGATTCAGCGGGAATCTCGGCTATCCACCAGGGAAAACTCATCACTCGAAAGAAGATGGGAAAACTCCGGGACCTTTACTCCCTGATGGACGGCAAGCCGATTAAAGGGAACCTCGGCATTGGACACACGAGATGGGCGACACACGGAAAGCCCAGCGACAACAACGCTCACCCCCATACCGATTGCAAGGGCGAGATCGCCGTAGCCCATAACGGCATTATAGAAAATTTCCAGGAACTCCGAAAAGAGCTGATAGAAAAGGGACACAAATTCGTCTCGGAAACCGACAGCGAAGTCATCCCGCACCTCATCGAGGAATACTACGAGGGATCGCTGTTTGAAGCGGTTTTAAAGGCCATCAAGAGGCTCAGGGGCTCCTTTGCCCTCGCCATCATATCCTCGAAAGAACCCGACAAGCTGATCGGCGTCCGAAAGGACAGTCCACTTATACTGGGCATCGGTGACGGTGAAATGCTCCTGGCTTCAGATATTCCTGCGCTTCTCTCACACACGAAGAGGATCGTCACACTGGAGAACGGAGAAATAGCCGTTCTTACAAAAAACAGCTGGGAGATCTACGATTTCGACGGCAACAAAATCGAGAAGCAACCAAAAGTGGTCGAATGGGATGCTGGAATGATCGAAAAGGGCGGCTATCCGCATTTCATGCTCAAGGAGATCCACGAACAGCCCAAGGTCATCGAAGCGAATCTCTCCAAATACCTGAGGGGCAACGAATTTTTGCTTTTAAAGGACACAAATTTAAGGAGGCTCCTCCTCAACAAGGGGCACATCATCATCCAGGCTGCAGGGACATCGCTTCACGCCGGCATGGTCGGCAAGTATCTCCTGGAAAAGCTCGCAAAGGTCAGGACCGAGACCGATTATTCCTCTGAATTCAGGTACAGGGAACCCGTGATGGACAGCGACACCCTCGTTATAGCCATCAGTCAGTCGGGCGAGACCGCCGACACTCTCGCTGGCCTGAGGCTCGCCAAGGAGGCCGGCCTCGACGTCCTATCCATAGTCAACGTCGTCGACAGTTCCATAGCGAGGGAATCGGACTACGTTATATACATTAACGCCGGGCCCGAGATAGGTGTGGCCTCGACGAAAGCTTACACCGCGCAGCTTTTGATCTTAATACTCCTGTCGCTGGAGCTGGCTTCACTGAAGGGTTACCTGCCCGAGGACGAGGAGGAGAACATCATAAACGAGCTCAAATTCCTCCCGAGCAGGATGAGACAGGTGCTAAAAGACGAGAGAAAGATCATAGACATTGCCGAGAATTACTACACCTCCAACAACTTTATGTTCCTGGGGAGGGGGATTAACTATCCGACTGCCCTTGAGGGCGCCCTCAAGCTCAAGGAAATTTCTTACATACACGCCACGGGATACGCTGCCGGCGAGATGAAACATGGACCCATTGCCCTGGTGGACAAAGACCTTCCTGTGGTCATAGTTAACCCCAGAACGTCCGTATATGAAAAGACCCTCAGCAACATGATGGAAGTCAAGGCTCGCGGAGGCAGGCTGATCTCCCTGATCACTGAGGGCGACAAGGAGATGCTCGAGTTCTCCGATAAGGTGCTCACGATTCCGCAGGTTCACGAAATCCTCACTCCCATACTGACGGTAATCCCCTTACAGCTCCTGGCCTACCACATAGCCGTTCTCAGGGGCTGTGACGTCGATAAACCGCGTAACCTCGCAAAAAGCGTTACGGTGGAGTAAGGAAAAGATGCTCCTCAGCATGACCGGTTTCGGCAAAGCGCAGGGGACACTGGGCTCAACTAAAGTCGACGTGGAGATAAACTCCCTGAACAGCCGCTTTCTCGACCTCTTTTTCTCCCTTCCCGAACCTCTCGAGCCTTTTGAAATCCGCGTGAGAGAGAAGATCAGAAATAAGGTAAAAAGGGGACGGGTCCGGGTCAGGATATGGATGGAGAGTCTCCCCTTCAGGGAAGACGATATAAGGCTTAACCTGCCTCTCTTAAAAAAGCTCGTGAATGAACTGGAAAAGGTGGAGTCAAAGAAGGTCAGCCTGCACATAGACCTCGCCCAGCTCCTCAGGACCCCCGGCATCTTCGAGGGGTTTATGTCCTATACCTTCGATGAATCCGCATGGGAACAGCTCGAGCCCATTGTCGATAAGGCCATCGAGGAACTGCTGAAATCGCAGAAAAAAGAGGGCAAAAAACTGGAGAAAGAGATAACATCCAGGCTCAACAATATCGAATCGCTCGTCGGCAAAATAGAAAAATTAAAGGACGTCGAGATCGAAAAACAGAAGGAAAAAGCCAGGGAGATCCTCGTGGAAACTGTGGAGAGCGACCCCGAGACCGACCAGAGGATATCGCAGGAGCTGGCTTACTGGGCCATGAAGCTCGATGTCGCCGAGGAAATCGCCAGGATAAGGGCGCACCTTCAGCAGTTCCGGGAGATAGTGAAGTCGAGGGAAACCCTTAAGGGCAGAAAACTGGAATTTCTATGTCAGGAACTTCACAGGGAAGCCACCACCCTCTCTCAAAAAAGCTTTTCTCCCGAGGTGGTTTCTCTCACTATCGAGATGCGGGAGGAGATAGAGAGGATCCGCGAACAGGTGAGGAACGTCGTATGAATCACGAGCCCTTCCTGATCGTGGTCTCAGCCCCCTCAGGAACCGGCAAGACCACGGTGCTGAGGAGATTTTTAAAGATATGCGACGGCCTTTTCTATTCTGTCTCGGCCACAACCCGAAAGATGAGACCCGGCGAGGTTAACGGTCGGGATTATATTTTTCTCGATAAGGAAGTATTCGAAAACTGGATAAAGGAAGGCAAACTGCTGGAGTGGGCCGAAGTTTACGGAGAGTACTACGGCACGCCCAGAGATCCGGTCATCGAGAACATGGAACTGGGCAGGGACGTCATAATGGACCTCGACGTGGAGGGCAAGAGAAAGCTGGAAGCGCAGTTTCCCGATCGCCTGGTCTCGGTATTTCTCTATCCTCCTGACAGGGAGACTTTACGAAAACGACTCCTGTCGAGGGGTGCCGAGGACGAGGAAAAGCTGAAAATCCGCCTGAGCAAGGCGGAGGAGGAGCTCCGCTGGGCTTCCGAATACGAGTACTGGGTTGTCAACGAAGACAT
>DRBW01000203.1 GCA_011042705.1 Caldifarciminota bacterium | reverse complement strand
TGATTATCCTGGCAGGAAGATCTCGAAGAGGCTGCGTTTGAACTTTACGTCGGGAAGCTTCTTTATCCAGAGCTTGAAGTCATAGTTCCAGGTGTCTCCGTAGCGGGACCACCTGAAGTTGAAGGCCCAGCAGTGGAGGTCTCTCTCGAGCTCTATCCTCTCATCTATGAGCTCTCCTTTTTTCAGGTCGAAGTTGAAGGAAAGCCTCATCTCCCATTTCGACGTGGGATGGCCCGACAGAGATCCCCTGAGCCTCTGATCGCCCTCGCCTGTCTCCAGGCTGCTCATGGAATGGGTCAGCTTTATTCTCCATCCAGATTTTTTCCCCGTCGAAGTATCTTCAAGAACACTGAGCTTGAGCTCAGCCTCTGTCACGAAATCTATGTTGTAAAACCGCCTTTCCTCGATGTCGTAAGCACCAGAGATCCTGCTCCTGACCGGGAATTCGGGCAGAAGCCTCGAACTCCAGGAGATGGAAGAAAAAGGCCTTTCTTCGTTCAGAAAATTGTAGCTCTCGCTGAGGTTCACCGTCAAAAGCGTCAGCTTTTTGCCCTTCCTCGTTTTGCCCTCGATAGATGTTGCCAGGGAGAGAATGCCGCTTTTCTGAGGCGGAACGACGGAGATTTCTCCGAAAGGAATGAGATTTTCCTGATCGATCTCCGGCGTGTACTTGAAGCTTATGGAAGGCCTGGTCGTGCTCCGGAACCTCTCGAAGGGACCGAGCCCAAAGAGGGACATGCCGTAGAAGGCAGTGGATAGTGAGAGAGACGCGCTGTAGACGTTCCTCAGGACATTTCTCCTTCCGAGGGCGTCCCTGTCAAAGAGCGTTGTCTGCAGATCGAGTTCAGGACGCAGCTTGAGATATCTCAAAAGGGAGAATTCGGAGTTGAGGGATGCCCTGTTGTCCAGGTAATATCTGGTTTCTTCCTCCGTTTCTTTGCGGAGGAAATGCGACGAACCGCCCGTCCGTACGGGACCCAGCGAGAAGGTGAACATTTTGAATGTGATATCGGGCAATGTCCTTTCGACGGTATTCTCCCGAACATCTCTTTCCTCGTCTATCGATGCCAGGAAGGTGCCCGTCGACCAGCGTCTGGTCAGGGATATATAAGAGTGAAGTGAGCTCTTTATCCACTCCTCCTTTTCCTCCGAATAGTCCTCCATGTAAGAGACGTCGGACAGGAGGTTCGACCTGGCCCTCAGGGTGAACCCCCAGGGGAGGGTCTGGTAGTGGCTACCGAAAAGGCTCCATCGGCGCCTTATTGGCGAGAACTCCTGGGCCAGGGTGAAGGTAAAAGCTCCAGAAAAGCTTCTGTACCTCTTATATACGAGGTTTCCGTAGCCGCGAACTCCACGTTTCTCTATTATATCGAGGCCCCAGGTTATATCGGCGTAGTTGCTCAGGACGAGGTAGTAGGAGATGTTCCGAAGGTATTTCCCGTCGAGGGAGTTGTAGCCGATCCTCGGGGTCAGAAATCCGCTTTTCCTCCCCTTTTTTAGCGGGAAAAACCAGAAAGGAGCCCAGAGGATCGGTATTTTCCGGATTCTCAAAAATATTGGGGAAACCACGGCTTCTTCGTTCTTGAAGATTTTCATCCGTGGGGAATAGAAACAGTAATGCGGAGGTACTTTGTCGCAGGTGGTGAAAGTGCCGTCTTCCACAAGGAGGACCTCTTCAGATACGCGGTATATGTATTTCCCCGTCAGGTAACCCTTTTCAGTGTGAGTTCTGCCCTGAAAGGCGACACCTTTTCCATTTTCCGTGTGGTAGATCAGGCTCTCGGCTCGTAACGTGTCATGCTCGATTATGAGGAGGGCCGATCCGTAAGCCAGAAGCTCCTTTTGCTCCTTACGGTATATCATGCTGTCCGCTATGAGGGTCACCCTGCCGGATTTTATCTCAGCCGAATCGGTGAGGATAACCTCCTCCCTCCTGGGGTCGTAAGACATTTTTCCGCCCCTGAATTTTACCGTCCCGTTGATCAGAACGAGGAGGAAAAGGAGCGAGTTCATCTTCGGTTCAAAATAGCAAATTTGCCCGAAAGGTTTTTGTGCTCGCCCTTTAGCTTCAAGAAATATATCCCGCTTCTCAAACCGGCCGTTGAGATGAAAAATTCATCGGGAAGCGAGTTAACCGAGAGACCTTTGATCTTTCGGCCATTTTCAGCATAGATGGCGATTTCCGCCGGTTTTCCGGCAAGCCCGTCGGCCTTCAGCAGGATCCCTCTTTTATCCGGAGAAAATTCTATCCTGAGCTCGGTCTTTCCTCCTTCTGGTTTCTTTTCACCTTCCGCTATCCCGACCTCTATCGTTTTTCTCCACATGCCGCGGCCGTGCGTGGCGGCTACGATGACGCTGTGGCAGGTGTCGAGCCCCAGATCGTAGACGGCCACATTCGGGAAGGAAGGATCTTTGGTCCAGGTCAGACCCAGATCGTAGCTGAAGTAAAGGCCGTAATCGGTGCCGAGCCAGAGGACAGGCGGTTCCCATCGGAAGTCCACGGCCAGGGAAAGCCCTCTCAGGCCGTTTTCCAGCGAGTCGGTCAGAGGAGTCCAGTGAGCTCCCCCATCGGTCGACCTGAAAACCCGGTCGCCGAAAGATCTGTCAACCGAGAGAAATATCTCAGCTGTATCCCCGGGGTTGATCCAGAGGTCGGTTATGGACCTTGAGTAAAAGACATCGTTGTCAATGGATATCCAGTTGTTGCCTCCGTCGACGGTCTTATATACCTTGCCGTCGGAACTCGCCGTTAAGATCAGATCAGGATATCCCTCAACTACGGCCATCGCCCTGAGGTGCCCGCTGCCCCTGGTGAGGTCGCCGCTCCTGGCGATCCAGGAGGAGCCGCTGTTGGTCGTTCTCCATACCCTGTGGGTCCCGGCGAGGAGGGTGTTGGGCTGGTTCGGATCGGTCAGGAGCGGGGCATTGCACCAGCTCACCCTGTCACCTTCCCAGGGACCGCTGACGTTCCCTGCGAAGTTGCCGTTTATCCACTTATAGAGAGGATTCAGCAAGATGTAGCTTGTGTAATATATCTGGGGGCTGTCCCACTCGATGGCAGAAGGACCTCCATCTCCCGCGTTCTGCTGATGCCAGCGGATGTCTCCAGAATAATAGACAGTTCCATTGTCCTGGGTTCCTCCGAGAAGAAAACTGGAATCCACCGGGTGGAGAGTAACCGTGTAAAACTGGGTGATCCCCAGGGTATTGTTCAGGTCTATCCAGGAATATCCTCCGTCG
>DRBW01000148.1 GCA_011042705.1 Caldifarciminota bacterium | reverse complement strand
GGCGAGACCTCGAGGATCGTGCTGGCGGCCTGTTCGCCCTGGGAAAGGGGCCTTTTCCTTCAGAACAAGCTGCGCTCCTTCGGCTTCCCCATCTCCCTCACCGACATAGCCGAGGTCAGGGATATGGGGGTGTTCCCCCACGCCGGAGAGCCGGCCGAGGCGGTGGTCGAAAAGGTCATCGACCTCGTCAAACTTTCCGTCGAGAAGATCAAATTCTCGCTCCCTTACGATCATCCCTTAGAGGGCATCGTGAGGAGAGCCGTCGTTATCGGAAATTGCATCGCCGCTTACAAGGCGGCCCTCGAGATAACTGAAAGGGGCATAGAGGTCCTCCTTCTCGACCCCTCGGGAGAGGACGAGGTTCTCGCCTCGAGCTCCGGGAAGAAGCTCCTGGAAGCCCTCAAGAAAGGGATAGAAGAAAAGGGGATAAAGGTCTACAAGCCCGCTGAGATAACCTCGGTGGACGGCTTCGTCGGCCACTACAGGGTTTCCTTCAGGGCTGACGGCGAGGGCCACGACGTCGAGGTCGGAGCCATTGTCATCGCCGGGGCCGGCAGAAGGGAGCTTCCCTCGGAATTGAAGGAGCTGTCTCACCCGGGAATGGTGCCCTTCGACAGGTACGACGGACGGACGGGCGAAAAGGGTGTCACCTTCTTCCTTCCCGGCGTATTGTCGGCGGGAAGCCGGTCCACCTTCACCAGGGAGGGCATCGGAGAGGTCCTCCTCACGGCGACGGAGCTGAAGGAGTCGAATCGGAAAATCCCCGTCAGGGTCCTCTACCTCGACACGCCCGTTTTCGGCAAATACGCCGATCTCGAGGCTCGGGCAAGCGAAGCGGGCGTGGAATTCATTCCCTACTGGCACGAGCCCGGTCCCTCCTTCGCCGTCGACGGAGAGACCATAAAGATCTCTTACTACGACGACCGCACCGGCGAGAAAAAAGAGCTTGTCACCTCGATACTGGTGCCCTACCCCGTCATAAGGCCCGACATCTCCGTTTCGAAAAGGCTATCGGAGCTCCTCGGGCTGGAGATCGATGAGGATGGCTTCTTCTATTACCGTGAAGACCCCTACGAGGAGATAAACGCAAAACTCGCCCCCAACGACCTGGGGACCAACGGGATCTTCCTCACGGGTTTCGCTAAGGCACAGAAGGACCTGGAGGGACTCATAGTCGATTCCGAGGCGAGTGCCTTCGAGGCGTCGGTCGTCTTATCGAAAGAAAAGCAACCTCCCCAGAGCGGCTGGGTTGTTTCATATACCGATTTCAGGAAATGTGCAGGCTGTGGCTTCTGCGTCGACGCCTGCACCTACGATGCGAGGTTTATCGATCCGGAGAGAAAGGTGGCCGTCGTCAGGGAAATCCTGTGTCAGGGCTGTGGAGCCTGCGAGGCTGCCTGCCCCAGCGGAGCGGCCAAACTCAGGGTAATGAACGCGAAATCGCTTTTGAGCGTGGTTGACAAGATCACATAAGGAGGAAGTATGGATAAATTTGAGCCCAAAATTCTCGGGTTTTTCTGCAACTGGTGCACATCCTCCGCGGCGGATTTGGCCGGGACATCGAGACTTCACTACCCGCCCAACGTGCGGCCCATCAGGGTATGGTGTTCCGGCACCGTGGATACTTCGTACGTGATCCGTGGTTTCCTGGAGGATGCCGATGCTGTAGTTGTGGGCGGATGTCACCCCGCAGACTGCCACTACATCAACGGGAACTACAAGGCGAGAAGAAGGATCAAGCTGCTGAAGACGATCTTCGAGACGCTGGGGCTCGGCGAGGACAGGATATACCTGAAATGGATCTCCGCTTCCGAGGGCGTCAAGTTCGTCAGGGAGATGACGAAGATCACCGAGGAAACCAGGGCAAAGGGGAAAAGTCCACTGGCGGGAAGATGGGACATATAGGGGGAAGAGATGAACTATAGGGTGAAGGCAAACAGGGACATAGTGGGAAAAGCGAGGGAGTTCTTCACTGACCTCCTGGACAAGAAACTGCTCGACGGAATCATCGTTCCTCTGGAGCTTCCCTCGGGAAAAAGCTACTTTCCGACCCTGGTCAAGGACAAAAAGCTCATAGAGAGGGCTAATCCCTTCGTTCCCGTTTTCCAGGTCAGCGTGGCGACGCAGGTCTCGAAGATGACCAGGCTCTCGCCCTTCGAGGGGAAGATAGGCGTGGTGATGAGACCCTGCGATCTCAGGAACTACGTCGAGCTCATAAAGTTCAACCAGATAGACCCCACAAACCTCGTGATCTTCGGCGTCGACTGCTACGGCGTTTTCGATCCGAACCGCTTCAAGGACATGGCCGTCTCTGGCGAGAAGCCGGCCGACAAATACTGGGACATGGTGGAGAAAGACGACGAAAGCGAACTGAGGAGGGCCTGCAGGAGCTGCACCACGCCCGTTCCCAATCGGTATGCCGACGTCGTGCTCGGGTACTTCGGAAGTTCCGGAGACCTCCTGCTTATGGCTCAGACCGAAAAGGGCGAGGAGATCCTGTCGGGCTTCGGCTTCGAAGAGGCCGGTTCCCTGGACGAGAGGGAGAAGATCGTATCTTCGATAAAGGAAAGGCGCGCCTCCTTCTGGGAGAAGGTCAAGGAGGAAACCCGGAAGGAGACCAGCGGCGTGGACAACCTCCTCGCCTTCCTCGGGAACTGCATCGACTGCCACAACTGCAAGGACCAGTGTCCCATTTGTTTCTGCAAAGAATGTTTCTGGGAATCACCCACCTTCGAATTTCAGTCGAGCGATTACATGGACTGGGCGAACAAGAGGGGCGGCGTCAGGCTGCCCACCGACACCCTTTTCTTCCACCTGGGAAGGCTCGCCCACATGTCCTCCTCCTGTACCGGCTGCGGACTATGTGAGGACGCCTGCCCAAGGGAGATCGAACTTCAGAGGCTCTTCAAGATGGTGGGAGAAAACGTCCAGAAAGCCTTCGACTACGAGCCCGGCCGCGACATCGAGGAGAGGCCGCCTCTGACAACCTTCAAGGAGGAGGAGCTTCTGGAGCTCGGCGAATAAAATCTGAAGGTATTTCGGAAATCAGTCTGAAGGGACTTTCGGGAACCAGAGAATAAACACTTTGCCCCTGGTGTCTCTTTTCTCCTCCCCTGAAAGGGGGAGGAGTTTTTTATTTCCCCTCAGAACCAGCCAAAAGGCGGAAACACAGTCTTTTCCCTGCCCTCTTTCGCCTCCCCCTTGAGGGGGGAGGAAGCCCCGACGTGAGGAGGGGCGGTGGGGGTGAT
>DRBW01000070.1 GCA_011042705.1 Caldifarciminota bacterium | reverse complement strand
CTACGTTTTTATTATAGCGTGTCCCGGTAACTTTTTCAATTCAAATTAACTTACATGGCTCTTCTCCCGAAAGCGTAAGCAAATTTGATCTCTCAGGGATGAAGTTTTTTGCTGGTAAGTGGGCAGAAATACACATCCGCGAACTTCTTAAAAAAAACAGTACCGGGAACAGGTTGTATCTCGAAGGGGGATCAGGTATGGTTTGACCACAAAGCAGGATGTTAGGAGAGCAGTCCCTTGCTTTGCCGGCGCTAAATCGATACAATCAGAAAGATGGCACGGTTTTACACGGTGAAGGTGGGTTTTACCAACTGCTTTCTTTTCAGGCTTGATGAGGGTTATCTGCTCCTGGACACGGGTGTCCCCGGTAAATCCGATCTCTTGTGGAATTTTCTCAGGGAAAGATCGATAGATCCCCGCGAGATAAAACTTACAGTTCTAACTCATGCTCACTTCGATCACGCGGGAAACGCCTTTGAGGTGAAGGCCAGAACCGGCGCAGAGCTCCTCGTCCACAAGTGCGAGATCGAAGGCCTGATGAAGGGGAAGACCGATATACCGCCGGGGCTCGGGACCTGGGGCGGTTTTCTCTCGAGATTTCTGTCCCATCTCGATATGGGATTCAACCCCGTTGATCCAGATATCTATATAGAGGGAGACTTTGACCTCTCCGGGTTCGGGCTTTCGGGCAGGATCCTTCACACGCCTGGACATACTGCCGGGTCCATAACTCTTCTGCTCGATAGCGGAGAGGCTTTTGTAGGGGACCTTCTCATGAGCGGTCCGCCTCTCAGGCTGTCGCCCGGCCTTCCAATTTTCGCCGAGAGCAGGGAGGAGGTGCTCAATAGCTTGAGAAAGCTCCGAAGCATGGGAGCAAAGATGTTCTATCCCGCTCACGGCAAACCTTTCCCCTCTTCAGCCGTCGATCACCTGATAGGTGTCCCATAGGAAAAGCAGGGGTTTCACGCCGTTCCACGGGGCATAAATGCATCTCGAGAGTCCTCTTTTTATTGATACATAATCAACTCGTGGGATTTACCTTGAAGTGGGATTGACAACAGGTATCTATTTTATTCGGAGGGGGTGGGAACCCTTATACCAAGGAGTCCGGGGATGAAACTCTGCGATTACGTGGAAGCAGCGAGGGGCGACCGTGAGGTAGACCTCCTGATAAGGAACGCCAAGCTGGTCAACGTTTTTAACGGCTCAGTCGAGAAAAGCGCCCCCATAGCCATTTACGGCGGCAAAATAGTGGGTTTCGGCGATTACAAAGCTAAAGAGGTGTTGAATGTCAAGGGCAAGTACTTGCTGCCGGGCTTTATCGACGCCCACATTCACATAGAGAGCACCAAACTCACGCCTGCACGATTTGTGGAGGCAGTTCTGCCCCGCGGAACGACTGCGGTGATCGTGGATCCCCACGAGATCGCCAACGTCAGAGGAAAGGCAGGGGTACTCTTCTTTATCGAAGCCGCGAGAAGGCTTCCCATCGACATTTATGTCATGATCCCCCCCTGTGTGCCCTCCACCCCCTTTGAGACCTCCGGCGCGGAGATAACGCTGGAAGATGTCCTGGAGCTTCTCGATTATCCCAACGTGCTGGGCCTCGCGGAGTTCATGGATTACCCTTCGGTGATAAATTGCAATGACGTGACTATCAAGAAACTCCTCGCCGCCAGCGACAGGTTTAAGGACGGACATGCCCCGGGGTTGAAAGGGAAGCAGCTCAACGCATACATAATGGCCGGGATCTATTCTGACCACGAATGTACCGACCCCGACGAGGCCCTTGAGAAAATAAGGAAGGGGATGTACATCCTCGTGCGGGAAGGGACTACGGCCAAGAGCATAGCCAGGCTCGCCAGCATAATAGATCAGTACAACTACACCCGCATGGCTCTCGTGACCGACGATCGCTCCCCCTCGGAGCTATACGAGCTGGGTCACCTGGACTACCTCCTGAAAAAAGCCCTCTCCGTGGGGCTCGAGCCCCTCACCGCCATCCGGATGATAACCATAAACCCCGCTATTTTCTACTCCCTCAAGGGGAAAGGAGCCATCGGCGTCGGATATGACGCTGACCTCGTGGCGGTCGAGGACCTTTACAACCTCAAGGTCGACCTGGTCATAAAGGGCGGACAGATAGTGGCAGAAAGGGGCAGGTTGAAAATTGAACTGGAGCCAGACACCATTCCGCGGAGTTTCCTGAACAGCTTCAACGTGAGGATGGACAAGCTCGATTTCCGGATCAAAGCGAAGAGCAACAGGGTGAAGGTGATTCAGGTCATACCCGATCAGATCTACACGAAACTGAAGGTGCTCGAAATGAAAAGCGCCGACGGCTATCTTATAGCAAATCCCGGGCGCGACATTGCCAAAATTGCGGTGATAGAGAGGCACAGAGGCACTGGAAGGGTTGGACTTGGGTTTGTGAAGGGACTCGGACTGAAATCGGGAGCCCTCGCCACATCGGTGGCCCACGACGCCCACAACATCGTGGTTGCCGGGACCAATGATGACGACATGCTGAGGGCAGTGGCCGAGATTCTCGAGATGAACGGAGGTGAGGCCGTGGTGAAAGACGGCAAGGTCCTGGCGAAGATGAGACTTGAGGTTGCCGGCCTGATGACCGACAGGCCCCTGGAGGAAGTGGCCGAGGAGGAAAAGGAGCTCATAGAGGCGGCGCGCTCACTGGGTTCGAAACTCGCCAATCCCTTCATGCAGCTTTCATTTCTGGCTTTGCCTGTTATTCCTGAGGTTAAGCTCACCGACAGGGGCCTTTTCAACGTCAAGACCTTTGAACTCGAAGAGCTCTGGGTGTATTAATGAAGAGGGCAAATTCAAAAGGAGGTCTCAATGGGTATATTTTTTCTGGTTCTTGCTGCCCTTGTCGTGTGGGGCGTTCTCGCTTACAACAATTTTGTCTCTCTCAGAAACAGGGCCAGAAATGCCTGGGCTGACATCGACGTTCAGCTGAAGAGAAGACACGACCTCATCCCCAATCTCGTCGAGACCGTTAAGGGCTATGCTTCTCACGAAAGGGAGGTGTTCGAAAGGGTAACCGAGGCGAGGGCAAGGGCGGCAGCCTCTAAAAGCATCGAAGACAGGGGCAGGAGCGAGGGCGAGCTCACCCGGGCACTCAGACAGCTTTTTGCCGTTGCCGAGAATTACCCCGAGCTCAAAGCCAACGAGAATTTTCTCTCCCTTCAGAATTCCCTCAACGAAATAGAAAACGCGGTTCAAAATGCCCGCAGGTATTACAACGCT
>DRBW01000043.1 GCA_011042705.1 Caldifarciminota bacterium | reverse complement strand
TCGTAAGCTGCCTCAAGGGCGGCTTCCTCGTCTTCCATGAGGTATTTGTGAGGTATTTCTCCCTTGAGGCATCCTGAAAGGGCCACGAGGCCCTCGCTGTGCTCTGCGAGGAGTTTTTTGTCTATTCTCGGCTTGTAATAAAAACCCTCAAGATAGGCTTTGCTCGAGAGAAAGAGGAGATTTCTGTAACCTTTTTCGTTCAAAGCGAGCAGGGTCAGGTGGTAGTTCTTGTCGGCATTGTCCTTTTCCCGCATGTCGCCGGCGGTTATATAGGCTTCCATCCCGATTATCGGTTTGATTCCGTAATCCCGGGCGTACTTGTAGAATTCGATGGCTCCGAAGAGATTGCCGTGATCGGTGAGGGCGACGGCTTTCATGCCGAGAGCCCTCAATTTCTCCATGAGTTCGGGGAACTTTATGGCCCCGTCGAGAATGCTGTACTCGGAATGAAGGTGAAGATGAACGAAGTCTTCAGCCATTTTTGTCGTTCAGGATGGCAAAGAGGTCATCGGCCTTCTTCGCCTTTTTGAGGACCTCCAGGGCTTTCTGGACCACCTTGTCTTCCTTGAGGGCAGCCCAGTAGCGCCCCCTGGTTCCGAAATATTTCTCCTGAATTTCCATTTCGAGGAGCCTTCTTATCTGATCCTTCGATTCGGAAAACTGATCTTCAGTGAAGTCGATTTCCCTCGACTTCAGGTACTTTTTGAAGTCCTCGAGGACCGCATCGTTCACTATCTGTTTCCCCTGGGGAGGATTCTTGGGATGTTTCGCCTTGTATTCGACGGCGTAGTCGAAGAATATTCTCTTGGCCAGTGCCTTTGAGGTTAGCCCCGTCAGCTTTTCTGCCTCCATGACTATGTCCGGTATGATCCCGCCCCCGCCGTAAACGGGCCTTCCCAGTTTCTTCGTGTGGTAGACCTTTTCCGTCCGGGTGGTGTCGGAAGAATCGGCCGGAACGGCTGCCGTCGTATCTTCCTTCTCCTCGCGGTGAATGCATCGTCCCGAGGGGGTGTAGTATTTCGCCGTCGTTATTTTCAATTTGTAGTCGTCCTCGATCTGGAAGATCCTCTGTACCGATCCCTTTCCGAAGGTCGTATCCCCTATTATGAGGCCTCTGTCCCAGTCCTGGATGGCACCCGAGACGATCTCCGAGGCGCTGGCCGATCCGTGGTTGACGAGGACCACGAGGGGCATCTCCTCGTCGACCTCCGGCTCATGGGTGGCGCGGTATTCCATCCTCGACTGGGGTATCCTTCCTCTTGTGGAGACGATGAGGTGCCCTTTGGGGAGGAACAGATTCGATACTTCTATGGCTTCCTGAAGCAGTCCTCCAGGATTTCCCCTGAGGTCAAGTATGAGCTTTTGAGCCCCCTCAGCGAGAAGGGAATCGATGGCGCTTTTCAGCTCACTGCGCGCGCTGCTGGAAAAACTGGAGAGCGTCACGTAGCCCACCTTTCCGTCGAGCATCGTGTAAAAGGGAACCGTCTTTATGTGAATTATTTCGCGGGTTATCGTGAATTCGATGGGTTCATCCACGCCTTCTCTCTTTACTTTGATGGTGACCTTTGTACCGGGCTCCCCACGCAACTTCTTCACAGCGTCCCGGAGCTTCATCCCCCAGCTCGATTTCCCCTCGATCTCGATGATCCTGTCACCGGCCATGATGCCTGCCCTGTAGGCAGGGGTTCCTTCAATGGGAGCGATGACCGTTATCCAGCCGTCTATCAGGCTGATCTGAATCCCGAGGCCCCCGAACTCGCCCCTGGTCCTGATGTCCCATTCCTCGCTCTCATCGGGCGTGAGGAAGTCGGAATAGGGGTCGAGGGAGTTTACCATGCCCTCAATTCCCTTTTCAACCAGATCCGCCGGATCTTCCTCCTCCACGTAGTTGATCTCTATGGTTTTCAGCACTCTGGTGAACATCCGGAACATCGATTGCAGGTCTTTTCGACTCTGAGCCTGGCCGGCTTTGTACCCCAGCCCCGCGACGATAAGGAGCAGGACTATCAGGGGGATAAGACGCTTCTTCATCGTATCACCTCTTTTTTCTGTATTTGTTCAATCCACCCTTTTGTTCAAGGCGGGCTATGGATACATTATAAACCTCTTCGATGAGTTCTTCCCGCTTTCGGGTGCCGTCGAGCACATAAAACCTTTTTTTTGCCCGTCTTGCCAGCTTCAGATATCCCTCTCTGACCCTCTGGTGGAACTCGAGCTCTTCTCTTTCTATGGTGTCCAGTTCCCTTCCCTCGATGCGGGACAGCCCCACCTCTGCCGGAAGGTCCACCAGAAAAGTCAAATTCGGCTTGAGGCCATTGGTCCCGATTTTATTGACCCTCGAGAGGGGCTTCAGGGGCAGCCCCCTGCCGTAGCCCTGGTATGCTAAGGTCGAATCGGAAAACCTGTCCGTTATCACTATGTGGCCATTAGAGAGGGCTGGATAGATCACCTCTTTTACGTTTTCCCGCCTCGCGGCGATTAAAAGGAGGGCCTCGGCCCAGGGGTCGAGGGGGAAGTCCCTCTCGAGGAGGATGCTCCGTATTTTTTCACCGGCTCTGGTGCCGCCCGGTTCACGGGTGAATACTGTTTTGAATCCCTCCTCGAGGAACCTGTTATAAAGGCTTTGGGCCAGTGTGGTCTTGCCACTTCCCTCGACCCCTTCGAAGCTTATCAGGAAACCCCAGCGACCCATGACCGGGGTTATTTCTTCTTGCCGCCTTTAGCCTGCTTGGCGTATTTCTCTATCCACTTCTCCAATTTTTCCTTTGCTTTCCAATCGGGGAACTGCTTTGGCGGCGTTTTAAAGAAATAGGAAGAGGGTTCGACAATCGCTCCGCTCAGCCCCGCGTCCTTGGCTATCTTGGCACACCTGATGGCATCTATCATCACTCCGGCTGAATTGGGCGAATCCCAGACCTCCAGTTTCAGCTCGATGTTGAGGGGAACGTCGCCGAAAGTCCTGCCTTCCAGCCTCATATAAGCCCATTTCCTGTCTTTCAGCCAGGGAACCCAATCGGAGGGCCCGATGTAGACGTTTTCCTCGCCGATATCGTAGGGGAGGAGAGAAGTCACAGCGCCGGTCTTCGAGATCTTCTTGGAGTGGAGCCTTTCCCTCTCCAGCATGTTAAGGAAGTCGGTATTGCCGCCTACGTTGAGCTGGGACGTCCTCTCGAGCTTGACTCCCCTGTCGATGAAGAGCTGAGTCAATATCCTGTGTACTATCGTGGCTCCCACCTGGGACTTGATGTCGTCGCCCAGAACGGGAAGCCCTGCGTC
>DRBW01000102.1 GCA_011042705.1 Caldifarciminota bacterium | reverse complement strand
GATACGCTCCATCAGTTCGATGTAATAGATTATGAGCTGCACCTTACCGTCGATGTAGAGGGGGACTCCATCTGGGCCTCAAACCGGGTTATCTTTTCCAGTTTTTCTGACACCCTCTCTCATCTCAAGCTTCATCTCGCCGGGCTAACGGTGGACAGCGTTGTGAGTTCGGCCGGGCTCCTCAGCTTCGAGAGGCCCGACACAAGCCTCATAATAGACCTCGGAGAAAGTCTGCCCGAGGGCGACACCGACACCGTCGTTATCTACTATCACGGAGTTCCTGAGAGCGGTGGTGGCGTTTTCGGAGGAGGGCTCACTATAGGGGACGATCTGATTTACGCCGATAACGAACCCTGTGGTGCCAAGAGGTGGTTCCCCTGTTACGATAATCCCGGAGACAAGGCGACCATGACCCAGTCCATAACCGTTCCGGCGGGTTTCCGGGTGGTCGCCAACGGGCTCCCCGTCGACTCCCTTCTCGCCGGGGACTGGTGGGAGTTCACCTGGAGAGAAAGTTATCCGATCGCCACATACCTCGTGGTTTTTGCCGCCTCCCCTGAGTTCATAACCCTTGTCGACACTTTTGAGTATGGCGGCCACGTCATGCCCATTTTGACTTACGTACCTCATAGCGATTCCCTTCTGGCCCTCGAGAAATTCGCTCACCTGAACGATATGATTGCCTATTTTTCCGATACCTTTGGCCTTTATCCCTTCATCGAGGAGAAATACGGTCATGTGGACGCGCCCATAGGCGGCGCCATGGAGAACCAGACGAACACTTTCATAAATATGAGCGCGGGCTGGGGCGATGACTGGGATTGGGTCGTAGCCCACGAGCTGTCCCATCAGTGGTGGGGGGATTGCGTAACCCTGGGAGACTGGAGGGATATCTGGCTCAACGAGGGCTTCGCCGTTTACTGTGAGGCACTATACATGGAACATCGGGACGGAGTTGAGGCCTATCACGAATACATGGATTACGTCATGTACTTCGCCCTTCTCTACGAGCCCTATCCTCCTTACGCCATCTACGATCCTCAGAACCTGTTTTCCTTCGGAGTGACCTACGAGAAAGGAGGGAGCGTCCACCACATGTTGAGACACGTGGTGGGGGATACAGCTTATTTCAAGATAATGAAGGCCTATCTCACTACTTATGCTTACAGCGATGCGGTTATCCCCGATTTCATCGAGATAGCCGAGAACGTTTCGGGAAGGGATCTCGGGTGGTTTTTCGACGAGTGGATATACAAGCCGGGACACCCTGAATATCAGTTTTACTGGAACACGGACTCCCTCGGGAACGATTCCTTTGTGGTCAACCTCCACGTCGATCAGGTTCAATCTCATGACTATGGCGTTCCTACATACAAGATGCCCATCGATATAGGAATCGTATGGGAAGGCGATACACTCATTTATGTCGTATGGGATAGCCTCGATTCGCAGGATTTCGTGTTCAGGTTGGGCTACAGGCCCGATGACCTCCTCTTCGATCCGGGGAACTGGATATTCAAAGAGGTTCAGGAGCTCGGTGCCGGGGAAGGGAGCGGCACTCGTCGGCCTCTGGCCAGAATGAAGGTAGAATCGCCCTCCAGGCTGCCCCTCACGATCTCTCTGGACATTCCGTCGGGTGCGGTTCTCTCGATATACGACGGAAAAGGGGCTCTCCTGTGGAAGAGGTTTCTCCGCGGAGGCGACGAAACCCTGATGTGGAACGGCCAGAACCTCTCTCGGAGGACCATAGGCTCGGGTGTCTATTTCATCGACATAAGAGGGAAGGATTTCAGGCTGAAGAGGAAACTGCTTATAGTGCGATAAAGAAACGCAGAGGAATTTATCCCGAAACTTGCATGTAGGTGGCTCGGGCGGTGGCTATTATGTCGCCCTCCTCGTTTTTGATGGTTCCCTCAGTCCGTATGAGCCGGCCCCTGTTCTGGACGACTTTTCCCTCTATGAGGAGTCGGCTACCTATGAGGGCGGGCTTTTTGTATCGAACTGTGAGCTCCGCCGTCAGGGAGGGAATTCTCACCGTGTGAGCCGCGTAGACCATGATCTCGTCGAGGAGGGTGGCTATGATGCCTCCGTGGAGATACCCGTGATATCCCTCGAATTCCTTTCTGGGCACGAACTCAGCCCACGCTTTTCCATCGCTGGTTTTCACGTCGAGCTTCAGGCCGATGGGATTTTTCTTCCCGCAGGCGAAACAGTAATCGTCAGAGTAATTAAAGGGCATCAGTCATAGACTTTGCAGTTTTTGGGAGGTTTGAACTGGAAAAGCTTATCCTTGAGTTTCTTGTTCGCCTTCCGTTTGGTGAAATGAAAATCGAAGCTGTTGCCCTCTTTGTCCCGTATGACGACCCTGTCGGGAAGCGTATCCTCCAGGGAGACGGACATCTGAATTCCCTCTACGATTACCAGAGCTCCCTTGGGGTTCTTCGGTTTCAGGGTGAAGAGGGCATTCGTTTCAGTCAAAGTGTCGAGTTCCACCGTGCACTTCGTCGTATCCATGAAGATGTAGGACGGCGAGACCTCTTTGACCAGGGTCGTCACGTCCCTTTTGTAGGCCTCATTTTTCTTCTTGAAATAGAGCCAGACCTCCTTGCCGTCCGAGATTATGAGCTGTTTGTCGGGCTGCTTTACCTCAAGTCTGAGCTTATCGGGATTTTTGAAATAGATCTTGCCCCGCCAGGTATCGCTGACCGCGCCCGTATTGTAGGTGATCAATTCGTAGAAGTCGGCCTTGAAGGTTTTCAGGGCTGAGAGCCTGTCAATTATGCTTTTCTGTGGAGATAAAGCGATTAAGGCCAATAAAATAGGGATGTTCATTTTAACACCTCCTTTAGCAATTTTGCCACTTCCTCGGGCTCGGAGGCGACCTTTACCCCCGCTTCGTTGAAAGCCTTGATTTTCTCTTCGGCCGTCCCGGAACTGCCCGAAATGATTGCCCCGGCATGTCCCATTCTTTTCTCCCTCGGGGCTGTCCTCCCGGCTATGAAACCCACGACGGGTTTGTTGAATTTCTCCTTTATGTATTTCGCCGCATCCTGCTCGTCAGTGCCTCCGATCTCGCCGATGAGCACGACGGCCTCGGTCTGAGGATCGTCCTCGAAGAGTTCCAGGGCGTCGATGAACCTGGTGCCGATTATGGGATCGCCGCCGATCCCTATCACCGTGGACTGGCCTATGTCTGCGGCGGTGAGGTGGCTAACGATCTCGTAGGTGAGGGTCCCGCTCCTCGAAATCACACCGACGTTGCCTTTCCTGAAGATCTGGCCCGGCATTATCCCGAT
>DRBW01000178.1 GCA_011042705.1 Caldifarciminota bacterium | reverse complement strand
TTATTACAACATCGAGTCTTATTTCGACGGCGGAAACGTCAAGATATCGGCCGACGGAGGAAATACTTTCACAATACTAACGCCCTTCGATGGCTATCCTGAAGATGAGGTTTACAGCGGTAACTGTTTTATACCCGGGGAACCGGCCTTCTCCGGGACATATGTCGCGTGGAGGAAGGACTACTTCGACCTTTCGGATTACGCCGGTGACACGGTGATAATCGCCTTTGACTTCGGTTCCGATAATTCTGTCACCTACGCCGGCTGGTATATCAACTGGGTGAAAATATGGAGCACTGTGCCCGTGGAGGTGGGTGAGAAAGAGCAGATATTGCCCGGAAAAGTGGCCCTTCATGAGGCAGTGCCGAATCCCACCACTGGCATCACCTCCATTTCCTTCTCCCTCCCGAGGAGCATGGAAGTGGACCTGTCAGTTTACGATGCGACGGGCAGGCTCGTGAGGAATCTGATATCCGGCGAGGTAAAAGCAGGTACCCATACTGTTACCTGGAACGGCAGAGATGGCTATTACAGAAAAGTTCCCAATGGGGTTTACTTCCTGAGGCTGAGAGCGGGTTCTGCGACGGAATCCAGGAAGCTCCTCCTGATCCGTTAAGGGTATAAATACCAGAACCTCAGGGGAGGGCGGCCGCAAGGCCGCCCTCCCCTGAGTGCATTTAAGGGTCTGAATTAGCCATACGCCAGGATGAGGTTCCCCCTATGCTACCTTTTCGTCGCCTCGAGTAACCTGAGGTAATTTTTCAGAAAGAAGACCTCTCGCGTGACCTCAAGTCCCTCTTTTTCCAGTATTTCGCCCCATTTCCTGCTGACGAAGTCGATGGCGAGGGGGCACTCGAACTGCTCAAAAAATAGCTTCACGTAAAAGGGAGCCCTCTTGAAATCTTCTATCTCGTTGTAGTCGAGGATAAAGAGTTTGCCGCCCGGCTTGAGCGCCCTGTGGACATTTCTGAGTATTTTGAGCCTGTCCTCCTGCACGAAACCGTGGAAGACGAAAGACAGGAGGGCCCTGTCGAATTCATCCTGAAAGGGGAGAGGCTCCTCTATTCTCTGCCTGAGGAGGGCGACGTTGGAAAATCCGGCGCATTTTTCCCGGAACTGCTTTATCATCTCTTCGCCGATCTCCAGGGCAATGATCTCTCCCTCTTCACCCACGTATTCCCTCATTATACATGCGTTTCGTCCGGTGCCGGCGCCGAGATCGAGGATCCGGTCTCCTCTCTTTATGTCCATGGCTTTTATGGCGCTCTTTATGAATTTTCTGTACAGACCGAGGGTAAGGATGTCCATCAGGAGATCGTAGTGACGGGCCGTAAATCCCCTTATCTCTATGTGCGAATCTGAACGGTCCACGGTGAATAGTATATTCCTCCCCAAGACCTATTGGAAGTCAATTCCGTGTCCCTGTAAACGATTTCCGGGACATCGTCTCCTGAATTTATATGAGATCATTTAGGGGGCCGCGGAAACAACTGTGGTGAAGCGTAAATTTCCTGCAGGAAAGCAGTTCGCGGCGATATCACCGGAAATCACCTCAATACGCCTATCCGTTCAGTTCTGTGAATGCCCTTCCCGCGGATCTCCAGGAAGTAAATGCCGTTCGGAAGGGAATGGCCACCGGAATCCAGGAGCTCCACGGCAGCCTTTCCTCCCACCGGCTTCAGGATGAGCTCCTTCAATTTCCTGCCGGCTGCATCGTAAAGGGCCACTTCGAGGGGCTGATGGGCGGGTATACCGCTCAGGATCACGGAATTTCTCGCGGGGTTGGGCGAGATAGCGATTCGCGGTTCTCTGAATGTTTCCCTTTCCCTTACCGAAGTGGGACCAGGACCTCCCGACAATACCTGGATCCACCCGTCCCTCGTTCCCACGAGCACTTCGGCAGAAGTGTTGAGGTCGATGCTGTTTATGAAATAGATGCTCTCCACGGCTCCGCTCATCTCCCTGTCCCAGATTATGTTCCCGTTCTGCCCTTTAAAGACATAAATGTGATTGAAACTGTAACCCGATCCGCCGATAACTTCGGGGATCCCATCGCCGTCGAGGTCGGGCATCCAGTAGAGGCAGAATGCCATGTGTCCTGAACTCTGAGTCCAGATGACATCGCCGTTTCCGCCGTCAATGAGGAAGAAGGAACTCATGGTTCCAGAAGGCAACACCTCGGGATAGCCGTTGCCGTTGACGTCCTCCATGACCTCCACGTTTATGACCATGCCCCCCACGCTTCTCATCCACAGGACAGAGCCGTCGGGGCCCGAGCGGGCTTTGACCTGTCCGTTCATTATCCCTTCCACGAGGTCGGGATAGCCGTCTCCGTTAATGTCTCCAGGAGGGCTGACCGCCCACACGGCGTCGGGTTCCTGTATGGACCAGAGGACCGATCCGGTGGCCCCGTCGAGGAGGCAGACTTTATATGAGCTCGGAGTTGAGTTGCCCGTGCCACAGGCCACCTCGGGGATTCCATCGCCGTTTACGTCTCCTATAGCCCTGATGCCGAAAACAGCCGCATCGAGCGGTCTCTCCCATAGTTTCTGGCCGTTTGCCCCCGAGAGGCAGTAGGCCCTGTTGGGTCCGGTGTGATATCCGTCGTCGCCGGTGCCAGCCAGGACTTCAGGGATTCCGTCGCCGTTTATATCCGGCATCAGGGACACCTCGTAGACCCAGCCGCCTCCTCCGTACTCATGGGTATCATAGAACCAGAAAGCGTTTCCCGTGGCTCCCGATATGGCATAGACTCTCCTGTCGGCGCCTCCCGTGCCGAGGATGACATCTGCCTTTCCGTCTCCATTGAGGTCGGGAGCACCTATGAGGGACCTGTCGCCGGGGAAAACAGGGGGCGCCATGAACCTCCAGAGCACGTCTCCGGTTCCCGAGCCGTTTCCGTTGAAGAGATAAAGGGTATCGTTCTCGGAGATGGCTATCACTTCATCGATTCCATCGCCCGTTATGTCCTCCAGGCTCTTTATGCTTCTTATATGTTGCCAGATGCTTCCGGTTGCGTGGTATGACCAGAGAACCTCGCCCGCAGGCGCCGGCACTGAGTCTCCTGTTCCAGAGAGATAGACGGGGACCTCGGGGTTGAGGGGGTCGTTGGAATGGACGAGGAGGGTGTCGGCGTGAAGTCCGCTGTGCTGGGGGTAAAACCAGATGTCTACCAGAACCGACTGGTTGGGCTGTACGGTCACGGGAAGCGCAGAAGTGGTGAAGAAAAAGCCGGTGGAGAAGCTCAGCTGGTCGATGATGAGCTCGGAGTTCCCCTGGTTTTCAACCTGCATGTA
>DRBW01000088.1 GCA_011042705.1 Caldifarciminota bacterium | reverse complement strand
CAGGCCCAATCCCTCGCTCTTCGAGAAGGAGGAGGAGAGGGTTCTCTACGAGACGGCCCTCAGGCAGGATCCTGTTGTCAGGGAAAAGGTAGAGAAGGAGCAATTCGAAGATGCCCTCAGGGAACTTCTCGTTCTGAGGGAGCCCATCGATAACTTTTTCGACAACGTCTTTGTAATGGTGGAGGACGAGAAGTTAAGGGCCAACAGGCTCTCCCTCCTCTCGTTCATAAGGAACATTTTCAGGACCTACGGAGATTTCTCCCTCATCGTAGTGGAGGTCGGTGGCTCCTGAGCGCTCCCCAGGAAAGCCCGGAGTCGCTTCCTTTCGTCGCCTTTTAGCAACGCGAACCCCATAACTGATAAGAGGATGAGAATGAGAGCTCCCGGGAGATAGCCGTACCTGTAAAATAACAGCAGAAAAATCAGAAGCCCTCCGTACATCGCCGTGCTATATTTGAGATCCACCGGAATTCTTATAGTCCGTGGATTGACGATGAGAAAGACGTAAAAGAGGGTGACGATATGGGCAACGGCAAAACTGAGGGCGACCCCGGTGAGCCCGAGGAGGTGCACCAGTGGTACGAATGAAATGCCGAAGGTTACTATCCAGATGAGGTCGCCGGCGAAAAAGAGGTCCATCCTGCCGAGAGAACGGGCGACCATGGTGTAGGGAGTGTAAAGCGCCGCGGGGGTTCCCCCGACGAGCAGAATGGCCAGGTAAACGTGGGCTGAAAGGTATTCCCTGCTGCTGATCAACAGGATAAGCGGCTTGCCGAGAAGGATGAGGAGGGACACGAAGAGGACGACGAGGTAGAGGTAGATCTTCACGAAAGCCCTGAAGGACGTCCTGAACCCCTCTCTCAGTTCGCCTTCTCTTTCCCAGTAGTAACTCACCTCAGGCGCTATGGAGCTGAGGGGTACGCCGAGCATCCTCCTGGCACTGGTTTCGATTTTTCTTGCCACGCTGAAGACTGCCAGGGCAGATAAGGGCAGAAATGCAGGAATCAGAGCCCTGTCGATGTACATGAAAAGGGGGGTCAGGAAGGAGCCCAGGATGGCGAAGCTCCAGAAGGGCTGAATCTCTCTCCTTATCTCTTTCAGGGATTTGAAAGATGGTCTGGCCGCGGCAATGACAACCGCAACCATCGGCAAGCTAACAGCCAGGAGTGCGATGAAAACGAGTTTCACGGTGAGCTGGTTCCTGAGCAGGAAGAGCAAAAGGTTGAAGAGAGTCAGCGCAGTGAGGTTAAAGAGAGCCGTGAGGTGCATGCGCCTCTCCCCGACGAAATAGCTGAGGAGAAGCCCGAGGAGACTGTAGAAGAAATAGGCCGGATATGCATAAAGGAGAGCTCGAAGCAGCCCTTCGCCTCTGAAAAAAAGAGAAAGAGCCAGGATCACAAGCCAGAGAGAGAGAGACAGCAAGGTATATGTCGAAAGCGAAAAAGCGAGGAGTCTTTTTCCCTTTTCCTTTTTGTTTTCTGCTTCATATTTGGGCACGAATCGGGCGTAAACGAGGGGAAAGCCGAGCTGCGATAAGGTGGTGAGGAGAAGCGATATGCCCGAAGCGGCGAAAAACAGGCCAACCTCGTCTTTGGTCAGAAAAGCGGTCAGGATCTTAAGCTGAATGAAACCGAAGACCATCGTTCCCAGGAGGGAGAGATAGAGATAGAAGGTGTTTTTCAAAACCCTCATGGTTTCAGGAGAGGAAAAATTTGGCGGCTCTGTACAAAAGGGATGTCCTGGATTGAACCGGGAAATATCCCCTTCTCGCCCCGAAGCTCTCCTTGAACTTGACTGTTCCTTCCGCGTTTTTCGGAGTCACTCCCAGATTGAAGATGCGGCAGCCCCTATCTATGGCGTCCCTTATGGTCTCATCGATGAGGAGATTAACCGGCCGCAGGTAGAGGTATTTTCTTATGGAACCCTGGAGGAAGCCGACTGCCATGCTGGGGTGGAAGAGATTTACAACGCCGGCGATGGGTTCTTCTCCGTAATAGGCGAGGAGGCCGTGGAAGATTCCCGAAGGCTTGAGGTGTTTCATCAGGAGGTTGAGCTGTTCAAAACTGAAGGTATGGCTTTTTTTCTCCGCGTAAGTCGTGCGGTACATGTCATAGAAAATCCTGAGTTCCCTTTCGGTCTCTATTTTTCTCGCCGTGACGCCCCTCTTGCGGGCAACCCTCTGAGAATTTCTCTGGGCGTTGTTATAGACCTTTTCCCAGATATAATCGTAGCCTTCGTCGAGCTCTATGAAGTGATAGAGCTGAATAGAGTAAGAGAAGCCCTTTAGCGGGGGAAGCGTGTTGTTGAAGTCGATGATGTGGGTTACCGCTCCCTTAGGTGATAGCAACTGGCGAAGGGATTCGGCAAGAGGCTTTATGTGCACGTGGTCTTTCATCAGGAAGCCGCCGTAAGTTCCATAAGGCAGGGAGGAGATCCACTGTATGGGCCCTTTCTTTCTCAGAATAACGGGCATCATCCCGAGGAAATCGGAATCTTCCTCGATGACGATAAAATGGGTCTGGGCGCCCGATATGATTTTCTCGAGGTAGGCGAGCCACTCGACGGTGTGGAAAGGCGTTGCCTCGGGTTTGGCCGTAAGTTCCTCGTAAAACCCCAGAGGAGCATCTCTTTTGGGCAGAAGTTCAACCTTCATATTTTTGCCCCGTTATGTCGAGAAGACGCCCGTCCTCAAGCCTGTAATTTCTGTGGGTCAATTCCCTGTATTTCTCGTTGTGGGTGACGATCAGCATCGTCGTACCTAAATTCTCATTCAGATCCCTGAATAACTCAAGGAGGGACAGAGCATTTTTGCTGTCGAGATTACCGGTGGGCTCGTCGGCGAGGAGTATCTTGGGGCCGTTTATGAGGGCACGGGCAACCGCCACTCTCTGCCTCTCGCCGCCAGAAAGCTCGTCGGGCCTGTGCTTGAGTCTTTCTTTCAGCCCGACCAGGACGAGCAGCTCTTCGGCCTTTTCCATCGCTTCCTTTCGTGGTTTCCCGCCTATAATGGCGGGCAGTGCCACGTTCTCCAGGGCGGTGAATTCGGGCAGCAGATGGTGAAACTGGAAAACAAAGCCTATATCTCTATTTCTGAGCTCCGACAGGGCTTTATCGTCCATGGTGAGATAGCTCTTCCCGAGAAGGCGCACCTCTCCATCGGTGGGAGGCTCAAGGGATCCCAGGATGTGGAGGAGGGTGCTTTTGCCAGACCCGGATGGGCCGAAGATCCCGGCTATCTGTCCTTTCTCGATCCTCAGGTTGACGTCCTTCAAAACTTCAAGCACCTGTGGGCCGGTCCTG
>DRBW01000208.1 GCA_011042705.1 Caldifarciminota bacterium | reverse complement strand
ACATTACCCGCAGGTTTTCTTCGCCGCCCTTTTGAGGGCAGACGGCGGGTACTACAGGCTCTCCGTCTATGCCGAGGAAGCCCGGCGGAAAGGAATCATGGTTCTTCCCCCGAGCATACTGACGAGCTCCGCCGATTTCAGCCTGGAGGGGGATGAGATCAGGACGGGGCTCAGGAGGATAAAATATCTCGGGTCGGCGGCCGTGAAGAAGATCCTGAGCGAGAGGAAAAAGCGAAACTTCTCCTCACTCCGCGATTTTTCCGGCAGGGTGAGGCTCACGTCGAGGGAGAAACTGAGCCTTCTGGATTCAGGAGCCCTCGACGCTCTGGAGCCCGACAGGAGGCAACAGGTCCTGTTCCTCCTCGGGAACGGGGAGTCCGGGATCGACCTTCCGCCGTCCGACCGGTTCGAGGAGAAGGTCAGGATGTACGAGAGCCTCGGCTTCCTGCCCGGGGAGCATCCGCTGGCGCTCCTTCCCGACAGGCTTCCCCTCAGGGTCGCTGATCTTTCCCGGCGGACAGGCGAGGAGGTCCGGATCGACCTCTACCTTCTCGACGCGAGGGTGAAGAGGGTGAGAAGGGGGAGGCTCCTCTTTCTCTTTCTCGGGGACGAGACGGGCCTCGTTCAGGGGACGGCCGAGGAGGGGCTGCTCCGAAAGATAAGAAGCGAGTTTTTGAGGGTTCGGGCCAGGGTGAGGGAAAATCAGGGCCTCGTTCTCGATGTTGTCGACATCGCATCGAGGAGAATCGGAACGTCATCGGGGCAGGTAGAGGGCGGGAGAGGGCCTGAATGGAGTTCCGTCCCCGATCCACGGGGGTTCGAGATGGTGAGAAACTGTGGGCCGACGGGGTTCCCTGTATAAACACCATACTCGTTATCCTTTCTCAGGCGGGGAACTTATTCCCTTACATTCTGGCCGGCATCCTCGACAGAGCCGTTTCCTATTCTTTCACTTCCTGCAAATCTTAATGCGTGGCTCAGCCACGAAGACCATCCTTCCCCTTATGTCTCGATAACCACAGAGTATGAGAACGGCTGCAACCCGTTAAGTTCACAAATTCATTAATTCACCTGTTTCCTATTTTTCTGTCTTATAATATCTTGCTCATAAGACAAAGCTCTTTTGCGAATATGGGGTGACCTCCCCCTTCCTCAAAACTACAAAACAGGAGGGTATGGCCTTTCTGTGCATCAGGGTCGAATCTGCCCGGAGCACACGAAGGACATTAAGCACGGCCCAGGGACATCTGCAGTCATTATCACGAAGGAACCCGCCTGCATTAGAAAATTCGAGGGCAGCACCGCGATTCAGCCGACCTGATTTTCCGTAGATGGGCGTTCTGTCCGGAGGGACAATCGAGAGAGTGATTCGAACAGCAGAATTCGTTACCTCCAACAAATACGTATTTCGGTAAGTAAAGTAAGCGGTAAATAAGTAATTATTGACTTCGGTATAATTTCACTTTAAAATCGGGCCATGAAGATAATAGCGGTGACCAATCAGAAGGGTGGAGTCGGAAAGACCACGCTGGCCTTTCATCTCGCATCAGCCCTCGCCGAGGCCGGAAATGGAGTTCTCGCCGTTGATATGGATCCCCAGGGCAACCTGACCTACACCTTTCAGGAGGAGATTCCGGGTGAAGCACGGGTTCACCTTCTCTTCGAGGGAGAAGATCCCCCACCCTGCGAAGTTAAAGTGGGCAAAAGCGCAGCCCTGCACCTTCTCGGGAGCGACATAAGGCTCTCGCGCTTCGAGACCGATACGAGGTTCGAGAATTTCTTCAGGCTGAAGAGGTATCTTGCGGGCAGGGAATACGATTTTGCCGTGATCGATACGCCGCCGAGCCTGGGCCTGTTCACTGCCAATTCCCTCGTAGCAGCCACCCACGTGATCGTTCCCCTCGACCTCTCGGTATACTCAGCCCTCGGCCTGCAGGATCTGCTCGATACGATAGACAAAATAGGCGAATATGCCAGTGCCAGGCCGAAGATGGCCGGGATGGTGATAATGGGTCAGCTCAGGAGGACAAAGATGGGAAAGACCGTCGCTACCAGCCTCAGGGAGGAATACGGCGATCTGATCCTCGGCGAGCTCTCCCATTCGGTGAAGTTAAGGGAAGCCGTGGCCCTCGGGAGGCCCGTATGGCACCACGCTCCCTCCCACAGGGTCGCGGCTGAGTTCAGGGAATTGATCGAGAAAATTCTCGGGAGGATAAAATGAGTCCCAGAAAAGAAGAGATGGAGAAAATCGGGGAGAAAATAAAGAAAGCCAGAAGGAGCTACATAGATGAAGTCGCGGAAAAAGCGCTGAGCACGAAGAAGACAAAAAACAGGAAGATAACGCTCTCCCTTCCCGAGGACGTGATTAAAACCCTCTGGATCCTGAAGGCGGAGAAGGGCTATCCCTCCATATCCAAGATAGTGGCCGAGGCCGTGAGGAAATATGCGGGGGAGGTGGAGAAGTCCAGTCCATAAAATAGAAAAATTTTCCAGAATCGAGAAAGTCAGGGGAGTCATCCGGCAGGTCCTGTGAAGCTAACCCATTTATCGTTAAGTACTTGTTAGTGGGTCAGAACCTTCAGGAAGTTGGCATCTTTTTTGTAAAGACTTCAGGAGGTAAGGCGGGAGGTGCAGATGTGTTTGTATGGATGTTGAGCTTGTTCCTGCTCGGGGGCGGGAACTGGAGCCTTCGCATGCCTCTTTTCAGGGCGACGGATGGGAGTGTGATTATCCCCGTTTACGCCAGTGCCGGGGAGGAATGGGAATCGCTGCAGTTCCAGGTCGATCTTTGCCGATGCAGGGGAGAGTTGATGATTGACAGCGTGACACTGTCGGGGCACGGTAAGATGACGACTTTCTGGGACAGGGGGGCAGGCAAGTTCGACGTGAGGATGGAATGTTATCCACGGTCGGACGAGGCCTCAGGGGAAGGGAACATGAGGAGTCTTGCCATCGGGATAGAGGCCCGTCGGGGATATATCGTCCCCGTGAATGATGAGATTATATGCATTATCTGGGCCCATGTGAGGCACGGCAGGGATAGCCTGCCGATGGCCATAGATTCTGTTCTGTCCTGTGAGCCCCGGGAGGAAATAAGCTGTGGATTTCTCGACGCGAGGGGAGAATTTCACAAGGCCCACATGGAAGGCGGAGTGATCGTCAGGGAATTTTAATATGGGTCTGTGATGGGGGTGGCGGGGGCGCGATTTCACCGCGCCCCCGCCACCACAGGGAAAAATAGAAAGGAAGGGACATTTCGCTGTCCCATAATCCCCGCCACAATTTTTATTGAGCTCTAACTCCAGCGCAAGTT
>DRBW01000246.1 GCA_011042705.1 Caldifarciminota bacterium | reverse complement strand
TCAGGTGACTTCTCCCTTGTAATGTCCCTCCGCCTCTTATAAAATCCTCAGTGAATGGATAAGATGCGAAAAGAATTGGGGCTTGCCGGGGTCTTCTCGGTCGCCGCCGGTTCCATGATCAGCTCGGGGCTCTTTGTGTTGCCCGGCATTGCTTACAGACACGCCGGACCGGGAGTTATCCTTGCTTACATCCTCGCTGCCCTTGCCATGTTGCCAGCAGTCCTCGCCAAATCTGAACTTTCGACTGCCATGCCCAAATCGGGAGGGAGTTATTTTTATATCGAGAGAAGCCTGGGTGGACTGGCAGGTACGGCGGGCGGTTTCTCACAATGGGCTTCCGTCAGCTTGAAAAGTGCCTTCGCCCTGATAGGGATAGGAACTCTCTTCAAGCTCCTTTTTCCCTCCCTGAGTTACGGCCACATCAAGCTTCTCGCCCTCCTGTTTCTGCTTTTCTTCACGGCCATGAACGTGCTCAGCGTCAAGGGTTCGGGGAGACTTCAGATTTTGCTTGTCGCCCTCCTCTTCATACTGCTCCTTCTATTTGTCGGTCTGGGCAGTCGGCACGTGGACGTTCATAGATACGTGCCCTTTATGCCCGGAGGGATGAAAGCGGTGTTTTTCACCTCGGGCCTTGTTTTCATCTCCTACGGCGGGCTGACAAAAGTGGCAAGCGTTGCCGAGGAAGTCAGGAATCCCTCGCGGAACATACCGGCGGGCATGATGCTTGCCTTTTTCTCCGTGAGCCTCCTATACGTGGCCGTTGTTGCCGTCACCGTCGGCGTTTTAGATCCTGACAGGCTGGCCGAAACCCTCACGCCCATCTCGGATGCCTCTGGCCTTTTCCTGGGACTGGCGGGCGAGGTGGCCATATCGGTTGCCGCTCTGCTGGCCTTCGCCACGACTGCCAACGCCGGCATACTTTCCTCCTCAAGGTCCCTTCAGGCCATGAGCAGAGACGGCTGGCTGCCGACCGGAATAAAGAAGCTCCATCCCCGTTTTGGCACCCCCTATGTGGCCGTGCTGACCACTTCCCTCTTTATGGCTCTGCTTATTTTGCTTCTGGACCTCGAGAAGCTGGTGGAGGTTGCTTCGACCGTGCAGCTGATTCTTTTTGTGATGGTGAACGCATCCCTTTTCATAATGCGGGAGAGCAAAATAGTAACCTACAGGCCGAGCTTCAGAGCTCCCCTCTATCCCTGGATTTACGTCCTGAGCACCCTGATATATCTCGTCTTTATCGCGATGATGGGCTTGCCAACTCTCCTCACAACCCTTATCTTTTTCGCAGCGGCTCTGATCTGGTACTGGATCTATCCAAGAAAGGGGGAGAAAAGGAGATCGGCGCTTATGTACATGGTGGAGAAAGCGGCCGACGGGGAGTTCAGGGATAGCTCCCTTTCTCGGGAACTCAGGGAGATCCTGATGGAGCGGGACGAACTTGTGGAAGACAGGTTTGACAGGCTGGTCAAAAGGTCACCCATCCTTGACCTGAAGGGAAGCTATACCATGGAGGAATTTTTCCGCATTGCTTCTCAGGAACTCTCGCCATCTCTCGGAGTTGATCCCGATGTCCTGGCGAAGAAGCTTCTCGAAAGGGAGGCACAGTCCCACACGGTCGTGCGGCCGGGGCTGGCGATTCCCCACATCATAGTGGAAGGTGAGGGAAAGTTCGCGCTCCTCATTGCCCGGGCCAGGGATGGTATTTCCTTCAGTGGGGAGAAAGAACCCGTCAGGGCGGTTTTTCTCATGGCCGGCACGAGGGACGAGAGGAACTTCCACCTCAGGGCCCTTATGGCCATAGCAAGCATTGCCCACGAGGAGGATTTTGAGAGAAGATGGACCGAAGCCAGAACTCCCGAGGATCTGAGGAATTACATCCTCTCCTCGAGGAGAAAAAGAACAGAGGATGGGAAATGAGGAGATTGACCAGATCCAGGAAGGACCGCCTCATAGCAGGTGTGTGTGGCGGCCTCGGGGAATATTTCAACATTGATTCGAACCTCATTCGGGTCCTCGCTGTCATAATAGGCATAGCTCTGGGCATCGTGCCTGCTCTCATCGCGTATCTCGTCGCCTGGATAATCATACCGGAAGAGACCACCCCCGAAAGCTGAGGAGGCCGCCGTGAATGTAGCTTTTATGCTTGTTGTGTTCTTTCTGTGTAACTCGGGCGTGGAGGGAAAGGAGGCCGATTACAGGGGACTTAAGTCCAGAAAAGTGCAGGTTGTCCTGAAGAGCGGCAGGGAGATCACGGGTTACCTTATGGGTCAGGATTCCCTGAGGGTCTGGCTCAGGACTCAGGACGGACTCAAAATCGAGATCTCAAGGCGAAACATTGAATCCATTGCCGAGGTGAAGAGCAGGAAATACGGATTCGACGATCCGAATTATTCGAGGCTCCTATTCAGCCCCACCGGCTGGCCTCTGGGTAAGGGGCACGGCTACTTTTCCGATACATATGTCTTTTTCCCGTCTGTCGCCTATGGGCTTACCGATAATATAAGTTTGCTCGGTGGTTTTTCGGTTTTCCCCGGAGTTTCCTTCAGGGATCAGATCTATTTTCTTGCTCCGAGAATAGGCACCAGGCTCAAGAAAGGGGCTATTTCGGCAGGATTTCTGTGGGTCTCCGCGGGGAAGAAGCACAGGTATGGCATTGTCTACGGTGTTGGCAGCGTTGGAGAAGGGGACAGGAGCCTGACCTTCGGGATTGGTTTCGGCTATGCCTCGAAGGAGTCAGGATACGAGATCAGCGATCCGATATTTCTGGCAGGCGGGAATCTGCGCCTTTCGAGTCACATTTCCCTCCTCACGGAGAACTGGCTAATTACGGGGCATCCCTTTGATCTCAAGTCAGAACCCTACAGTCTGGCGCTCAGGTTTTTCGGCAGGAGGCTCAGCGCTGACCTCGGAATTATCTTCAATTATTCCATTCTGGAGAAGGGTTTTCCCATTCCCTGGCTGAGTTTCGCCTATCACTTTGGGAGAATTCAGAGTCCCTTTTAAATCCGGAACCGGCGCGTTATAATATCAAACCATTTAAATACGTGCAACTAAGGAGACGCCGGAGATGTCAGGAAAACTTGAAGACGAGAGCAAACTATACGATTCTCCCCCCTACATTCTGGAAATAGAGGACCTCTGGGTGAAAGCCGGCGACAACCTGATCCTGAAAGGGCTTGACCTCCACGTGGGCATTGGCAAGCTTCACGTGATATTCGGGCCCAACGGCTCGGGCAAGTCGACCCTCCTCGGGACCATAATGGGGCTTCCCCAGTTTCAGGTCATCAAGGGGGACATAAGATTTAAAGGTAAGTCCATACTCG
>DRBW01000086.1 GCA_011042705.1 Caldifarciminota bacterium | reverse complement strand
GGATGGAGTGGGATGGGAGGGATAGTGAGGGGCGATTGTTGTCGTCAGGTGTTTATTTTCTTCGTCTTGAGGGTATGGGCATGAGGGCAGTGGGGAAGATGGTGCTGGTGAGGTGAGGGTCCTTCATTTTGTGTTTCGCATTCCCGCCCTTCTTTGGATGGCGATAGACAACTATATCTCGAAATAAGGACGGCGAAGAGACGCTTGCTATTGACAAAGCCCCGCCTGACAGTTATTCTTATGCAGATCAAAAGGAGGAAGAACATGAGGGTTTTCAGGACAGCGCTTGCGGTTAGCCTTTTGTTCGGCGCCTTTTCAGGGCTTTTGTCTGAGGAGAAAAAATCGGGCGACGGGAAGGAATGGGCGCCCTACACCTTCAAGGGCACCGAGGAATTTCACTATAAGCTCACGATGAAGGATTCCGAGGGAACCAGGGAAGGGAACTACATAATCAAGATTTCACCGGCCGAGAAAGATCAATTCACGCTGACCATCAAGGGCAATCTGGGAGAGAGCAAATTTGAGTCGACTTTCACTTCCGACAAGGAGAGCATATATCCCACGCTAATGGCTCAGATGATGTTCAACCCGGCCGGAGCTCCCCTTCTGGTGACCCTCTTTGCTCCGTGGTGGGGCATGTATTTCGTAGGCAAGTCGTGGAAAGTGGGCAATGGATGGAGCTTCACCGACGAGGACGGCAAAGAGGTGTCCTTCAAGGTCGAGGATACCTGTAAATACGCAGGGCAGAAGGGCTACAAGACGGTGATGCGGGAGGACAAAGAGGAAAGGTTCGTCGCCTGCATTTCGCCGGATATCGCCCTGCCCCTTTACATCCGCGTTCAGGAGGAGGAAGGCAACCTCTACACGCTGGAACTCACCGAGTACAAGGAATGAGCCGGAATCCCAATCCAGATGAAATCCTCAAACTCGCGAGGTTAAACGAGAAAGAGGGCAATTACACTCAGTCGGCCGATCTCTACAGGAACGCCGCCGCCCTCTTCGGCCAGAAGGGGAAATTCAAGAAGCAGGTCGAAGCCCTGCTCTCCCTTGCACAACTGCTGGACTGGTATCTTTCCGACTACGAAGGGGCACTTTCTACCTATCAGGAAGCCCTGGGGATAATAGAGGAGCGGGACCTTCCCGGCAGGTGTCGTGCGTTCTATGGGATGGCGGTGCAGGAGTACTTCCTCGGGCACATAGATGACGCCCTCGTTCACTCCAAGGAAGCGCTGAAGTTCGCCGAGACCGAGAAGGACGATTTCGTCAAGTCCCTGACCTATACCCTGCTCGGGGACATCCTCGTCCAGAGGGGAAAACTTGAAGAGGCCCAGGTCGTTCTTGAGAGTTCCAAGAAGATCGCCGAGCGTAAGGGCTGGGATGCCCTGCGGGGTAGGGCTCTCTCGTCGCTGGGACTCCTTTACGCCGAGATGGGGGAGCTGGATCTCGCCAAGCTGTACCTGAAGGAGGCGATCGAGGTCGCCGAAGAGGTTGGTGACAGGAGCCTGGAGGGAACTGCCTATGTCAGGCTCGGGATAACCTATCTGATAGCGGGTCAGGACTACGAGGCCAGAGAATGGCTTAACAGGGGCAAGAAGATCGCCGAAGAGACGGGAATGAAGATCCTCAAGGAAGAGGCCGAGGATTACCTCGAGCAACTGGAAGAGCCTTTCTGAGGAGACGCTTCCCAATGGCGAGAAAAGGCTATTTTGTTTTTCTTTTCATACTGTTGCTCGCGGCGTCTCTCGTCGGGGCCGACTCCCTCACACAGTGGCTCGGAGTTTACCTATCGGGCCAGAAGATCGGATACGTGTACCTTCATGTCGTTCCGCTCGAGGGCGGATACAGGGTCATCGAGAGGAATGTCATGAGCTTGAAGATGCTCGGGCAGGACAAGGAAGTGACGACCTATCAGGTGGCCCTGGCAGACCGGAGCTTCCGCCTGAGAGAGTTTTCTTTTTCGATGAAAACGGGCGATCAACAGGTGTCGGAAGAGGGAAAGGCTCTGAAGGGGACGCTGAAGGTCAGCGTGATAACGGGAGAGGGTTCCCGCTCGGAGAGGAGCTTCCTTTACGGAGGAGATCTTTATCTGCCGTCGTTGCTCGAGGCCAAGGCGGCCCTTCAGGGTCTGAAAAGCGGCGTCTTTCACATTTTTGATCCGAGTACCATATCCCTCGATTCTGGAGTGGTCCGGGACCTCGGCACCGCGGAGGTCGAATACAGGGGCGAGAAAGTCACTGCCCGCCTTTACGAGGCAGTTTACTCGGGGATCAGGACGCGTACCTGGGTGAGGGACGGGAGGATATTGAGGGAGGAATCCCCCATGAAGATCGTCATGGTCGATGAGCCGAAGGAGAAGGCGGTGCAGCTGGGCGGCGAAAAAGTGGATCTGCTTTCCCTCTTCGCGGTGGAGCCCGGCGGGCTCAGGGTGAATCCGGCCGATTACAGGTTCGTCAGGCTGAAGCTGAGCGGCGTGAGCTTTGATAACCTGGACCTGAGCTTCGACGGGCAAAAGGTCGTGAAGAGAAAGGGGGATCAGGTGGTACTCTCGATAGAGAGGGCCGATCCCGACAGTCTTAGAGGTGGCGTGCCGTTGCCCGATTCCGTGAGCCTCTACCTTGAGCCCACACCCTTTATACAGTCCGATGCCCCCGAGATAAAGGACCTCGCCCGCGAGATCATAGCCGGCGCGAAAGATGATGTCGATAAAGTCAGGAAAATCCTGGAGTGGGTCTATACGACCCTCGAGAAGAAGCCCACGGTAACGCTTCCCACTGCTTTAGATGTTCTCAAGATGGGCTACGGCGATTGTAACGAGCACTCGGTCCTTTTCGCTGCCCTTGCCAGAGCCGCCGGCATACCCGCTGAGATCACGGTGGGGCTCATCTACCAGCTCGGCCGGTATTATTATCACGCATGGGACGCGGTGTTCATCGGGGGACGATGGGTGTTCGTCGATCCCATTTTCAACGAGTTTCCCGCATCGGCTGGGCATCTGATGCTCAAGAGGGGAGGAATAGAAAAGCAGGCCGATCTCGTTCCCGTGGTGGGACAGCTCAAAATAGAGATTTTAGAAGCGAGATAATTGAAGGTTCTCGTCAGAACTCCCAACTGGATAGGTGACAGCTGCATATCGCTCGGCTTTCTCAGATCCCTCGAGGAGTCGACGGCAGGCGAGCTTTTCCTGCTGGCCGCCAGAAGGGTTGCTCCCCTTTTTAATGGCTTCGGGAAAATCATAGAATTTTCGGGAAGGAAGGAGCTCTTCCAGAGGTCCCTTTCCCTGAGGAAAGCCGGCTTTGACCTCTGTTTCGTCCTCCCGCCGTCCCTTTCGTCGGCTATCTCGGCGAGCCTGGCCTGCTCCG
>DRBW01000234.1 GCA_011042705.1 Caldifarciminota bacterium | reverse complement strand
GAAGGCGCTCTTCGACGCTGCCAGCGAATGGCTCAGGGAAAGAGGAATGGAGGGTCTTTTAGGTCCCCTCAGTTTCAGCACGAACGACGTTGCCGGGCTCCTGATCGATGACTTCAAATCCCCTCCTGTCGTGATGATGCCCTACAATCCGCCATATTATATTGATCTGATCGAGTCCTACGGCTTCAAGAAGGCGAAGGACCTTCTCGCCTATCAGATCAAAATCGACGATGACTTCCTGAGGGACATCGACAGGATAAGGAGTCGATTCCTGAGGCTCAGCGAGAGGGCGAAGAGGGAGGGCTTCACCGTCCGTCCCGTAAACTTCAAGAAGCTCGACGAAGAAGTCCCGAAACTGCTCGATATCTACAATAATGCCTGGGAGAAAAACTGGGGATTCGTTCCCATGACCGACGAGGAGTTCTGGCACCTCGCCAAGGAGCTCAAGCCCATAGCCCTGCCGGAGCTGACTCCGATCGTTGAGTATAAGGGCGAACCCGTTGCTTTCGGCCTTGTATTGCCCGATGTAAACCAGGTCCTGAAGAAACTGAACGGCAGGCTGTTCCCATTCGGCATATTCAAGCTCCTTTTCGGGCTCAGGAAGATAGATGGACTCAGGCT
This sequence comes from Caldifarciminota bacterium, assembly GCA_011042705.1. Lineage (GTDB taxonomy): Bacteria > Hydrothermota > Hydrothermia > B15-G9 > DRBW01 > DRBW01. The sequence goes on along the minus strand of DRBW01000234.1, from coordinate 2,769 downwards.
GATCGCCCTGGGCATTAAGAAGGGCTACAGAAAACGGGGGACTGACTCCCTGCTCTACTCGACTATGCTCGAGAACGCCCTGAAAATGAAAAGGTTCAAGACCTGCGAGGTCTCCTGGCTGCTCGAGGACAATTACCTGATTATCAGGGCGACCGAGTTCATGAAGGGCAAACTCTATAAGACTTACAGGCTCTATTACAAGTCGCTCTGAAGATCAGGAAGGATGATCTTGACTGCCCCGTGGACGGCCTTAACGTGTATGGGCAGAATTCCCACGGGTTCTGAATCGAGATGGTAATATACCCCGTCCCCCTCTAAATGGATCTCGGCGGACTTGACGATCACCACGTCGGGATATTTCGAATGCCTGCTATTCAGAACGCCCAGAAAGTAGCGGAAATCGTTATAGGGCCCTCTTTTCTGGAAAACACAGATGTCTAAAAGGCCATCATCCCATCTGGCCTCTGGCGAGATCTTAAACCTGCCGCCATAGGATGCCGCGTTGGCAATGATCACGTGATAGCCCTGAAGGTCGAGGTCGAGGTCCTTTAAGACAACTCTGATCTTTGAGGGCCTGTAGCTCAGATAATTGGTAAAACCCGAGAGGATATAGGACCCCTTTCCGAGGGCTTTTTTCGCCTTAAGGTTGAGCTTGTGAACGGCATAGGCATCCAGACCGGCTCCGAGCATCAGTATGAAATACTCCCCGTCGGCCTTTCCGAGGTCCACAGCTCGCGGTTTTCCTTTGAGTATGAGCTTCGCAGCCTCAATGACGTCGATAGGGATCCTGGCGTCGAGGGCAAAAACATTCGTTATTCCGAGGGGCAAAACACCGACAGCCGTCTCCGTGCCGGCAGCACCATTCACCACTTCATGGAGAGTGCCATCCCCGCCGGCGGCAACAACGATATCGGCTCCCTCCCTGACGGCCCTCTCTGCGAGCGGCTTTCCGTCACCGGGTTTTGATGTCTCCAAGAGAACGAGGTCGTTTTTCTCCCCCAGAAGGTCGAGAGCCCTCAAGAATTCATCGCTCTTTTTCTTTGCCTTGTGAGATGCGGGGTTGAAAATCACAAATATCTTCATTCCGAGTTTATTTTATCGAAAACACCGGCGATTGTCCACAGTTTTTTTTTGCGTTTATTTTGCGTTGCACCAAATTGTTGACATGAGTGGTCCCGTGGAATAGGATTTATGAACACAAAATAGGAGGAGCCGATGGATCTGTTTGAGAAGTGCGCGCAATTCACCGAACACAAAAAGGTCATGGAAATGGGATTTTACCCTTACTTCAAAGTGGTCTCTTCCGCCGAGGACACCGAGGCAGTGGTCGAGGGGAAAAAAGTTATTATGCTGGGCTCCAATAACTATCTGGGTTTAACCACTCACCCCAAGGTCAAGGAAGCCGCAAAAAAGGCCATCGATGAATACGGCACGGGAAGCTGCGGATCTCGTTTCCTCAACGGGACCCTCGATCTCCACATCAGGCTCGAGGAGAAACTCGCTGAATTCGTGAAGAAAGAAGCTGCCTTAGTTTTCAGCACTGGCTTTCAAACAAATCTGGGAATCATCTCCTCCCTCGTGGGGAAGAATGACATCCTCTATATGGACAAATGGAACCACGCGAGCCTTGTGGATGGGGCAAGGCTCTCTCTGGGACAGATCAGGAGATTCAAGCACAACGACATGAATGACCTCGAAAGGGTGCTTAAAGACTCGCCTCCTGATAAGGGAAAATTTATAGCGGTCGACGGCCTCTTCTCCATGGAAGGAGACATAGTCAAGCTCCCACAACTGGTACAGATAGCAAAGAAGTACGGCGCCCGTATACTGGTGGACGACGCTCACGCCATGGGGGTTCTCGGCAAGAGGGGAGCAGGGACAACCGATCACTTCGGTCTGGAGGACGAGGTCGACCTCGTGATGGGAACCTTCTCAAAGTCCTTCGCCTCTCTCGGCGGCTTCGTAGCAGGGGAGAAATACGTCATAGACTACATAAAGCACCACGCCAGATCCCTCATTTTCAGCGCCAGCATGCCGCCCTCGGCGGTCGCCACCGTCGAGGCTGCCCTCGAGATAATCATCAACGAGCCAGAGAGAAGGGAAAGGCTCTGGCATAACACCCACAAGATGCTGAAGGCTTTCAAGGAAATGGGATTTGACACGGGGATATCGGAGACGCCGGTCATACCTCTCGTTGTCGGCGATGACATGCTGTGTTTCAGGATGTGGAGAGAGCTGCTCGATAACGGCGTATACGTGAATCCCGTCATCTCGCCCGCTGTCCCGCCCGGTCGGGCTCTTCTGAGAACAAGTTACATGGCCACCCACACCGACGAACAGCTCGACAGGGCACTGGACGTGTTTTACAAAGTTGGAAAGAAATTCGGAGTGATTTAAAGCCAGCCGGCTTTAAGGTACCACGTGACCGTTTTATAGAGCCCCTCCTTCAGGGAATGGCGGGGGGTAAAGCCAAAATCTCTTTTCGCCGCTTCGGTCGAGCAATTCCAGCCCGGCTGGGATAGCTCCCTTATTTTGTCGGGATTTACCATAGACGCCCTCCCGAAAAGGCGCTGGAGGTAGCTCCAGAAAGCGACGAGGGGCAAAACAATCTGTGGAGGAAGTTTTATTATCATCGGTCTCTCGACGCCGAGGGCCCTCGCTATCTCCCGCAGGAGATCCTCAGCGCTCATGTTCTCCTCTCCGGCAACGAAATAAGTTTTGCCGAGCGTGGTATCGGAAAGTGCCGAGTCAACGATGGCCTCTACGAGG
>DRBW01000106.1 GCA_011042705.1 Caldifarciminota bacterium | reverse complement strand
TTTTCGCCCGTTAAGGCTAATCCCATCCCAACCAGCATTGTCAAAACTAAAATATACCTCATAATAGTACCTCCTTTTTCAATTTTATACTAATACCTTTGCCTTCCTCCTATCTTCCTGTTTTCATCTACCTCCGTTATTTCCGTTGATTATTAATTAATGCCCCCTCTCGATTCTGTCAAGCCCCAATTCTGTGTAATTTTTACACATTAGAGAGAGCTTTCAGAGGAATTTTTGGCCTAAAACCGTGTAATGTCAAACCCCGTTCTGTGTGGGGAGTGATGTCACAGGTCGGGTCGCAATTCTTCGGGGATCAGCGATTTGACAGTCGGAAGGGCCTGGTTTATATTAAGTTCCTATGGAAAAAGAGAATGTATTTGCTTCCGTCGAGGAGGCACTGGAGGACATAAGGGCCGGCAAGATGGTCATAGTGGTGGACGATGAGGACCGGGAGAATGAGGGTGACTTCATCGTCGCAGCTGAATTTGCCACGCCTGAGATTATAAATTTTATGGCGAAGGAAGGCAGGGGTCTTATCTGCCTTGCGCTTCCCGAGGACGATTTCCGAAGGTTAAATCTCGAGATACCCCTTACCAACACGTCAAAACATGGGACGAACTTCGGTATCCCCATCGATGCTAAGTCGGGAACCACAACGGGTTCATCTGCCTACGATCGTTCGAGGACGATCCTGCTGGCAATCGATCCCCTCACGGGGCCCGAGGATTTCGCGAGGCCTGGACACGTGTATACCCTCAAGGCCCTTAACGGTGGTGTCCTGAGGAGGGCCGGACACACAGAAGCTGCAGTTGACCTCGCCAGACTGGCCGGGCTGAGGCCCGCCGGCGTGCTGTGCGAGATTATGGATGACTCGGGTGAGATGGCGAGACTGCCCAAATTGATCGAGATCTCGAAGAAATTCGGTTTCAAGATAATAAGCATAAGGAGTCTCATAAATTACCGGGTGAAAAGGGAAAAGCTCATAGAGAAGATCACGGAGGTTAACCTTCCCACAAAATGGGGTTTTTTCCGCCTTCACGCCTATCTCGACAAGCTCACTCAGGAAGTCCATCTCGCCCTGGTAAAGGGCGATGTGAGGGGCAAGGAGAACGTCCTTGTGAGGGTACATTCCCAGTGTATTACGGGAGATATATTCGGTTCACTGCGATGCGACTGTGGGGATCAACTTCACAAAGCCATGGAGATGATAGACAAAGAAGGCCTGGGAGTGTTTCTGTATATGAGACAGGAAGGGCGGGGGATCGGACTGGTAAACAAATTAAAGGCTTACCATTATCAGGATCTGGGTTACGACACCGTTGAGGCAAATGAGAAACTGGGTTTCCCCCCGGACCTCAGGGATTACGGAATAGGTGCACAGATCCTGGTCGATCTGGGGTTGAGCACTATAAGGCTTCTCACGAACAACCCCAGGAAGATCGTGGGCCTGGAGGGCTATGGCCTCAAGGTCGTGGAGCGAATTCCGATTGTAACGAAGCCTAACCCTGAGAACCTCCGCTACCTGACTGTGAAGAGAGACAAGCTGGGCCATCTTATCGGCCCCATAGAGAAAGATCTGGAGGAGCAAAAATGAATGAATTTCGGGGTAATATAACGGCGAAGGGCCGCAGGATAGGTGTGGTTGTATCCAGGTTTAACGGGCTCATCTCTTCGAGGCTTCTCGAAGGGCTTAAGGAGGCTTTCCTGCAGTTCGGTGGCGAGGAAAACAACCTCGATGTGTTCTGGGTTCCCGGTTCCTTTGAGATTCCTTTCCTCTTAAAAAAACTTGCCGGTAGTAATAAAAAATACGATGGTCTCGTGGGCCTGGGGTGTGTCATCAGGGGAGATACACCCCACTTCGATTTCGTCGCGTCCGAGGTCGCCAAGGGCATAGCCAGAGTATCCCTCGAGGAAGAGATCCCCGTTGCCTTCGGAGTCCTCACGGCCGATTCTCTCGATCAGGCCCTGGAGAGAGCAGGCGGAAAGATGGGCAACCGCGGAAGGGAGGCCCTCATCACGCTTCTGGAGACCATCGGCGTCACTGAAAAGATCAGAGGGGTATAAGGGCGGTCACGTCGAGGAATTTCTGAAGTATCAAAGCCAGGAAGAAACCCAGTGCGGCGAAGGTCAGGAGCTGGAAGAAAATCCTGCTTTTCTCCCCCATGATAACCTCAAGCCCGACAAAGATCAGAAACAGGGGCCAGTATCGCAGAAGTAGATCGGCGGGATTTTTGAGTACGTGCAGGTAGCCGAGAGAGTAGCAAAAACCGATGAGGATCAGGGCCAATCCGATGCTGTTTCTCATCTTTTTTTGAATAGCAGGAAGAGCCCTATTACTATCAATATCACCGGCCAGACCAGCGAGAAATCGAGTCCCCCTAAGAATCCCAGGTTCCTGAGAAGGAAATAGAGGCCGATTATTATGAGGATAGCTCCTCCCCACAGGTTACTTCTTGTCGCTGCCTTTGTCATGTCCTCCTCCTCTTTGGATTGAACCTCTCCCCCTTCGGGCGGTTCTTCAGGCACTATTATCCAGAATAATATGTAAGCGAGAAGCCCTATGCCGTTGGCGAAAAGGAGGAGCACAAAGATTAACCTTATTATGACGGGGTCTATGTGAAAATATTCCCCGAGACCCCCGCAAACTCCTCCGATCATCCTGTCTTTCCTGCTTCTTCTGAGTTTTTGCATAGTGACTTCTCCTTGTGAATTTTTATTTTAATGTAATAGAGCCGATTTGCTCAACAAGAGTCTTGACAAAATATACCCTTTACCGCATATTATAGAAATCCTGAGAGTTTTCTCCGATGGTTTAGTTATTAATTATTAATAGATTTTCGGTCTTTTCTTTCGAGTGGGGGTTTTCTTATACACCGTGTGTGATTCGTTGAACTGTTATCATCGAGTCGGCTATTCCATAATGTTAAGGAGGTGCTCCGCTGGGGATTTATGAGAAGATTTTCAAGGCGGGGGAGAAGGGCTTACTGATTTTGCTTGATCCCGACAGGATTGAGGTATCTGACTTGAACGAAGTAATATCACGGGCAGATGATAGTTCGTTCATAAAAGCTTATCTCGTTGGGACCAGCTTCCTCTATAGGGGAGATATCGATGAGTTTATTATGGAACTGAAGTCGAGGTCAAAAAAACCGGTGTTGATATTCCCGGGGGACAGATATCAGCTCTCAGATAAAGCTGACGCGGTGCTTTTCCTCTCCCTGCTTTCCGGAAGAAATCCGGAATACCTCATCGGGGAGCAGGTAAAAGCCGCCCCCTTTGTCTGGAGATATGGCCTTGAGGCTATTCCCACGGCCTATCTCCTTATCGATTCAGGGCACATGACATCGGTCGAATTCGTGTCCAACACGAAGCCCATTCCCAGAGACAAAGAAGATCTGTTTTCCGCCCACGTGCTCGCTTCCTATTAT
>DRBW01000100.1 GCA_011042705.1 Caldifarciminota bacterium | reverse complement strand
GTAATAGACATATCTGACCCGACTGATCCCCATGAGGTTAGTTGCTATCATACTTCAGGCTGGACCGCAGCTGTGTGTGTTTCTGGTATAAATGCTTATGTCACAGATGATTGGACAGCGGATTTGAGGGTGATAGATGTGTCAGATCCGGCTGATCCCCGTGAGGTCGGGTACAACACATGGTCGCACTGGGCATGTGGGGTGTATGTTAGTGGAGAATATGTATATGTTGCTGATGGGGATTACGGGCTTGATGTGTATCAGAACATGTTGTTGGGTGTGTGTGAGGGGTTGAGTGGGAGAGGGTTGAGGTATTATCTGGGGTATCCTGAGCCCAATCCGTCGATGGGGAGGGTGGAGGTGGAGTATTCGGTGCCGGAGGATGTGAAGGTTAGGTTGGGGGTGTATGATGTGGCTGGGAGGAGGGTGAGGGATCTGGTGAGTGGGAGGGTGAAGGCGGGAATACACAGGTTGGAGTGGGACAGGAGAGATGTACGTGGCAGGTTGTTGCCATCTGGAGTATACTTTTTGAGGTTGGAGGCCGGGGAGTTTAGGAAGACGAGGAAGCTCTTGCTTCTGGGGCGATAATAAGGCTCTGATCGCTGTATCGCCTTTAAAGGGGGCAAAAACTTCAGACGAAGGTCTTCTGCAGGTTTCCAGTCACTTTCCACGGAGGAAAATAGTCAATGTAGGTTTCCCTGAGTTTAATTTTGCCTTCTCCTTCCCTGAAAATGAGAAACCCTTTTGATGGTTTGTAAAGGGAAATAAATGTCCTGAAGCCTCTTGGAAGTGGATAGGCGAATTTTGAATATTTCACCTCCAGAGGATAATGTCGGTTTATGATAAAGTCTACTTCATTGCCAGCCTTATCTCTCCAGTAGCCAATAGGAACATCGATAGGAAGACTTTTTACAATCTCCATAAAAATGCAGTTTTCGACAAGCTCGCCTTTGTCAGTTCTCAAACTTAGAACGTTGAAAGCCCGTATGATCCAATTCCTGAACCCCGTATCAACGAAATAAACCTTGGGTTGTCTTGTTATTTCCTTTTTAGGATTTGTCGAGAAAGGTCTCAGTAGATGTATGAGATAGGTTATCTCAAGTGCTTTCAGGTACGAATAAACTGTAGACTTACTCATACCTAATTCTCTGGAAATAGTGGAAATGTTCAGAATTCCCCCCATAATTGTGGAAAGATATCTCAGAAAAGTCGCAAATTTGTCAGGTGATTTCAGGGCAAAAAGGGGCACAATGTCTCTGTGTATATAGGACGTGAAAATCTCTGAAAGGATTTTCTTTTTTATTTCTACCTCTTTTTCAAGGACCACTCGTGGATATCCACCGAAAAGGACAAATTCTTCGAAATAGGAGCTTATAGCCTCGTGGGGCACACTCATGATATCTCGTGCTAAGTCTTCCCTTCCCTTAAAAATAAGAAATTCTTCAAAATTTAGCGGTAAGAGAACAAACTCAAATTTTCTACCTACAAGTGCCTCTTTGAATTTCTTTTTAAGTGAAAAACTTGAGGATCCAGAGACTATCAACTTCACCCTTCCTTTGAGGTGGTCAACTGTCAACTTAATAAATTTATCGGGTTGTGGATGGTACTGTATTTCATCCACAAACAGGTAACTTCCATCAGGAAGAGTTTGGGGAAAATCCAGATTTCTGAGCAGTTCCATGTCTTCTGGTGACTCAAGGTCATAGAAGAAAACTTTTCCCTGGCCGGACTTTACAAGATCCTGGACGAGGAGGAAGAGGAGTGAAGTTTTTCCCGACTGTCTGGGCCCTGTGATAACCAGCGCCTCAGGAGCGTAAACATATTTTTTGACTTCATCAAGCAGTTTTCGCTTGACAAGTCTTGCTGATAGAATAAAGTCAAGCTGGATCATATACTAAAGGTACACAAAACTGAACGAAAAGTCAAACTTTTCGTACTGTGCACTGAACGAAAAGTCACATTTGGGTTTGAGGGGGTGGTAACCCATATTGCCTTTCGTCGGCGCACTATGCCCTCCTCGTCTTGACTTATGGCTTCGTTAGAAATATCATAAAAAGCCATGAGATATTTTTTTATCCTTCTCGCCGCTGTACCCTTAATGGCGACAAAATACGCGGGAGAACCTTTCAATCTGGGGATGGGCGCCAGGCCGCTCGGGCTCGGCAATAGCTACGTGGCCGTTGCCGAAGACCCGACCTCTGTTTACTGGAATCCCGCGGGGCTGAAGGGCGCCAGTTCCAGGCAGCTTTTTCTCATGCACTCAGAGGTCTTCGGAGGGCTCCTCCGGATGGATTTTCTCTCTTTCTCCGTCGAAAACGTCATGGGCGATGTCACTGGCGGGGTTGGGCTTTATATCCTCAGTTCTCCGGGGATAAAGCAGACAGCCCTCGTGGACACGAGCGATACGGCTCACGCTTCCAACGTGGGGGTGGTCGACGAGCTGAACTACAATCTGATCGCGATGTACCTTGGCGGAGCCCGCGACTTCCTGGGAGGGCGCCTCGGGGTGTCCATCAAAGTGCTTCAGGAAGACCTTTCGGTTGAAAAGGGAATCGGAATGGGGGTAGACCTCGGCTATCAGAGAACCGGCAAACACGTGAGCTATGGCATCGTCCTCCGCGATGCCTTCACCACTCCGATATTCTGGTCAAGCGGCCGGAAAGAATACATCATGCCCAATCTCAGGCTCGGCATCAGCTTCAAGAGGAAGGGCTCCTTTCTCCTCACCGCCGATCTTCAGACCTTCTTCGAGAACAGATCCACCTCTTCGCCGCTGAACCTCTCGATCGTGTCCTTCGAACCCTCTCTGGGCCTCGAAATAAACGTGACGAGATTTTTCAAGCTGAGAGGCGGGCTGGATAGGGGAAATCCAGCATTCGGGGCGGGCATAAAGGCGAGCCGGTTTGACATCGATTATGCTTTCCTCGCCCACCCTGACCTCGGCTCCTCGTACAGGATTTCGCTGACCGGCCGACTGTAAGATGGGCAAAGGGGAGATCAAGAGAAAGGTAATACACTTCACCTGTACTCTGATTCCAGTCGGAATCCACCATCTGCCCATCGACCTTTCCAGAAAAATACTTATTTCCCTGCTCCTCGTGGCGATCGTCGTGGAGGTGGCGCGAAGAACGTTGCCCTTTTTCAGGGACCTCTTCATGAGATTTTTCGGCGGCATGCTGAGGGACTATGAGGTCAGGGGCATAACAGGTGCCACCTATCTCCTCTTATCGGCCGCTTTTGTTACATTCCTCTTCTCAAAGAACATCGCGGTCCTCTCACTTCTCTTTCTGACTGTGGGCGACGCCTCTGCCACCGTCTTCGGCAGGGCGCGGGGAAGGAAAAAAATTTACAAGGATAAGACCCTGGAAGGCACTGCGGCCTTCTTTCTCACATCGCTCCTGGTGGCGCTGGCTCTGCGATATGAGCCC
>DRBW01000033.1 GCA_011042705.1 Caldifarciminota bacterium | reverse complement strand
TCCTCATCTCTCCCGTCGAGATCATGTAATCTGCGATGTCGGCTATATCCTCCAGATCCTGGAAGAAACTGTAGTCCCAGCCATAGCCATGTAACAGAAAGATGAGGGGATAGGTCGTAACGGTGTCCAGGCTGTCGTAGCCGGGCGGGAGGTAAACCATAGCATTCTTGGCACCTATCATCGGGTCAGAAGATGCTATCTCCACCTCTTCCACGGTACCATGGGAAAGAACAGGTCCCTCGATTTCCTCGACCTTCATGCAGGAAATGACCAGAAACATAAAAACGGCAGAAACAGCCAGAAGTCTTCTCATGACCATACCTCCATTAAAACCTGAAAGAGAGCCCTACGCCGGCAGCATCGACGCTCAGGGAATACTCGCCGGGCATGTTGTCGGGCTCTCCATCTGAGTCCACGTCCACGAAACTCGACACGTTCTTCCTCGAAGCCCTCACGAATTCGTAGTTGAAATCGAAGGTCAGCCTGTCGGTGAGAAAATAGGAGAGTCCGACGTTCACGCTGACTTTCGAGTTGATATCCGGGATCAGTGGCGTGAGGGTCGAATCGGTAATGGCCCCCTCGTCATAATAAGCCCCGAGCCTTATAACTGTCTTCTCCCCTCCCCTGTATTCGATCCCGAAGCTGTATTTCCAGGTATCCCTCCAGTTCATAACCATTGTATCGTCCGAAAGGCTGTCGCCAAAAAAGCCGATTCCACTGATATCGAGGTCTACCTGATCGAGAACGCTCCAGGTCGTGAGCTCTGCATCAAAGGCCAGCGTGAGATCTCCGAAGTTATAGGAAATGCCTCCCCCGAGGCTCAAGGGCAACTTCAGTTCTGTGGTGACATCGCCCTCTGCCTCGAGGACACCTCCCTGGAAGAAGATCTTGCCCTCGGGATCGGCCAGAGACTCGAGCACGCTGTTCTTCGGGAAATAAATGGCAGAATTGACATCTCCGGTGAGTTTCACGGGCGAGTAATACCTTCCGGAAAGGCCGAGGCTCAGGTTCTTCAGGGGCTCCAGCTTGATGCCGAAATTGATGCCGAAGCTCACTCCGTTGCCATCAAACCGCGTATCTATGGGGAAATACCTGAACTGAACCGGGAGGCTATAGAGGCTCGTGTCGGCCGTTGCCGGATCGTAGAGCTTCACCTTCCTCAGGCTGATCGAGCCGAAAAGAGGACCTCCCGCGATGCCCACCGACAGCGGGCCGAATTTCCTGGCAAGTCCTATGTAAGCGCAGGTAATACTTATGTCGCTCTCCCAATCGTGTTCGGGGAACGCTTTGGGGGGAGTGTATCCCCTCTCATAAAACCCGATAGGCGGGTCGTAGAGGTCCCAGGAAGCCCCGAGGTCGAAAGGAGTGAAAAGGGCAACTCCGAATTTCGTCGAGCTCAGAAAATCGGCGTTCATCACGTAGGCGATCTGGGGGAGGACGAAAAGCCTCGATCCGGCGTTCACCCTGTACCTCATGGGATATCCCCCATCATAGCCGGGAATTTGCGTGTGGGGAACACAAGAAGAGAGGGGACTTATGAAGGTCCCGGCCAGGCTGACCTCGTTCATCTCCACGGCCGCAAGGCCCGCCGGATTCCAGAATATAGACGACCAATCGGAAACGACGCTCCTGTAAGCGCCTCCCATGGAAAGCCCTCTCGTGCCCACTCCGGAAAGCGAAAAACCTGCCGCCATCAAGGCAGATGAGGTCATAAACAAAAGGGGCAACCACAGTCGCGATGGCCTCATGATCTCCTCCTATTTTGAGAAATTATAAGCACAACTTCCATAAAATTGAAAGTCCCCTACAGCACCTTAAAGGGAACCGGGACAAAGGTGATTATGAGAAGGAAAAAGGATATCCATGCGACGGTACGGCGCTTGCCGTCGAGAGAGGTGACATTGTTGAGGGGCGGAGGGTGATCCAGACCTATAAAGAGGGAGAGGAAAGCCCAGAACCAGTAGCCGGGCCAGAGGAAACCGAGTCCCAGAAGAAGCAGGAAAAACCCCCGCGCGATGTACCTGTGATTTCTCCCGAAAAGAGCATAGGCTATGTGTCCCCCATCGAGCTGGCCCAGGGGGAAAAGGTTCAGCGAGGTGACAAAAAAGCCGAACCATCCGGCATAGGCCATGGGGTTGAGGAGAAGGTCGTGACCTGGGGGCGCGCTCCCCTTGATGAGTTTCTCGAGAAATCCAAATAGAAGGGAGCTACCCATGAGAATACCGCCCTGTGCTGTTTCCCTGGGGACGTATTTAGAGAGGTGAATGCCTATGACCGTGATGGGAAGCGCCACCAGCGCCCCGACGAGGGGACCGGCGGCCCCGATGTCGAGGAGCACCTTCCTGGAGGGAATGGGCGATTTTATCTTGATAAATGCGCCAAGAGTCCCTACGAGGGGATGGGGTATGGGAAGAAAATAGGGCAGGGTTGCCTCCACGCCGTGTCTCCTGGAGGCGAAATAGTGTCCCAGCTCGTGGCATCCCAGTATCAGCAGAAGGGAGAAGGAAAAGGGAATACCGTGGACGAGGGAACCCGGGAAACCCGTTAAAGGATTGATCCCTTTCAGGGTAGCACCAACCACGAGGGTCGTGAAAACCGTCAGGAGGAACAGAACCAGGTTCACAAGCGGGTTTCCCCGGCCGTAACGGATTTCTCTGTATACGATGACCTCATAATAGCCGCTTCCGACAGCTCTTATCGATGCGTAATATCCGGATTTTTGGAGTTCATCGTAAAGGGCCTCAGCTGATCTGTCGGGATCATAGAAAAAATTGCCTCTGAAGACCCTGTAGGTAGAGTCCTCCTGAAATTCGTGAACCCACATGTATTTTGTTACGATATCTCCTATCTCAGTGCCGTTCATAACAGAACTATTATAAACCAACTCGCGGGGCATCTCACCTTATCTTTATCTTTTTCCACCTTCCTCTCCTGAAAAGGACGACGGAAATAATGCCTCTGAGGCCCCAGTCGGTGATGGTGCCGAGCCACACCCCAAAAATTCCCAGCCTGAAAACAATCGCGAAGAGGTAAACCAGGGGTATCCTGAAGGCAAAAGTTCCCAGGAAAGACAGAATGAGAGGGCTCACGGTGTCGCCGGCTCCCCTCATCCCCCCGGTGAGCGTCATGGTGAGGGCTATAGAAGGCTGCTCGAAGGCCGCAACCATTATACACAGGACTGCCATTTCACCTACGGCGACTGACGGAGAGAAAAGAGATACGAGCGCTTCCGGAAAGAGAACGAAAAGCATCCCGATGACGGTCATGACCACCATAGAGAAAAAAGCCGTTCTCCAGACGCTTTTCTCCGCTATGTCCTGAAGCTCGGCGCCGAGGCCCTGGCCTACCAGAGTGGCGGCGGCCGTGCCGAAACCTATCCCGAGCATAAAGGACATGGATTCGATTCTCACAGCTATCTCATGGGCAGCCAGTGCGATGGT
>DRBW01000170.1 GCA_011042705.1 Caldifarciminota bacterium | reverse complement strand
GTCGAGACCTATTCCGGCGGAAGCGGCGATGAGCATCCTCGCAGAATAAGGATCGATGGGGTGGAGTACAGGGTCCTTAAGTGGCGTCCGCTCGGCGTGATCAGGGACGTTGAAGGTTTCGAAAAGAGAGAATTCTATATAGAGCTGGAAGAGCTTGGAGCTTTTAAATTGATCCATTATCCGGAGGAGGAGAGATGGAGTCTCGTCAAAATATAGAGGAGCTGGTGGACAGGCTTCTGCCCGCAGCTCAGGAGGCCCAGAGAAGGGCCTACGCGCCCTATTCTGAATTCCACGTGGGAGCCGCCCTCCTGACCGACGGAGGGAAGGTTTTCGCAGGGTGTAACGTTGAAAACGCGTCCTACGGGCTCACCGTCTGCGCCGAGAGGGTAGCGGCCTTTAAGGCGGTATGTGAGGGCGAGAGGGTTTTCAGGGCAATACTTCTCGTTTCCGACTCCGAAGAGCCGGTCCCACCCTGCGGCGCCTGCCTTCAGGTTCTCGCCGAATTTTCCGGAGAGGACATGACGGTCATAAGCATCGGAAAGGGCGGGGAGAAAGCCGTTTACAGCCTGAGGGAGCTCATGCCCAGGGCCTTTAAGTTCAGATGATTTTCAGGAGCTCGTCGATCACCCGCACAAGTTTTTCCGTGGCCTTTCCGGCGACTTCGAGCACTTCCTCGTGGGTGGTGGGCCTCGGGGAATAGGGGTTTGCCAGGTTCGTTATAATGGAGAAGCCGAGCACTTTGATTCCCATGTGGTTGGCCACGATGACCTCGGGAACGGTGGACATGCCCACCGCGTCTCCCCCTATCGTCCTGACGAAGCTGTACTCGGCGGGTGTCTCGAGATCGGGCCCCTGAAGGGCCACGTAAACTCCCCTCCGGATCGATACGCCGGCTTTCAAGGCTGCTTCCTCCGCCTTTTCGCGAAGTTCGCAGGAGTAAACGTCGTGGAGGGATGGAAACCGCGGGCCGAAGGCATCGATGTTCGGCCCCCTCAGGGGGTTTTCGGGCAGGAGATTTATGTGGTCCTCGATCAGCATTATGTCGCCCGGCCTGAACCGTGGGTTGACGCCGCCCGCCGCATTGGTGATGATCAGTTTCTTAACTCCCCATAAGCCCAGGACCCTGATGGGGAAGGTTATCTCCTTCATGCTGTAGCCTTCGTAGTAATGGAATCGCCCGGCGAGGACCGCTATTTTCTTTCCCTCCTTTTCCCCGTAAACGAGTTCGCCCGGGTGGCCTTTCACAGTGGAGACGGGGAAATTTGGGATTTCGGAGTATTTAATCCTTCCCCTGACCTCGAAGAGCTCGCTGAGCCCGCCGAGGCCCGAACCCAGGACGAGTCCTATCTCGGGAGCGAACCCCGTTTTGTTTTTGAGGTAATTGACGGCATCGGTGTATTCTCTCGGAATTCCTTCCATTTCTCCTCCTATAACGGTTTGCCTCCCAGGCTTATGCCGAGCCTGAAGAGGGATGCCACGAGAAAGTATTTGGCGAAAAGTATCAGCAATATCGCGATGAGGGGTGTGATGTCTATCTGCATATAGGGCAGCCTAAGGATTCTCCTTATCCAGAACAGAAAAGGATCTGTAATGGCCCTGAGAAATCGGACAATGGGATTGTAGGGATCAGGATTCACCCATGAGATCAGTGCCCTTATTATGATCACCCACATGTAGAGGGTGAGGGCGATGTCGAGCACCCTGGCCGTCGCCACGAAGAGGTTGCCTATTATGAACATGTCAGTTCCTTTCTCCGAAAATCGCCCTTCCTATCCTGATTATGGTTGCTCCTTCCATCACGGCCCATTCGAAATCCTCGGTCATCCCCATGGAGAGGATGGGCAGCTCAATGGCGAATTTTTCCTGAATTCTGTTCCTCAGCTCGCGAAGCAGGGCAAAGGCCCTTCGCGAATTTTTCTCCGAGGGAGGGTAGGGCCCGAGGGTCATCAGACCCCTGAGTTTTATTTTTTCGAGGCTCAGGCATCTCTCGACGAGGCTCTCAGTCTCTTCAGGTTTTACCCCGTGTTTCTGTGGCTCCATGGATGTGTTCACTTCGATGAGCACTTCTATTGGAGTTTCAACTCGTTTGTCGATTTCCCGGGCGAGCTCAAAAGAGTCCACCGACTGTATCATGGAGAACAATCTCACCGCCTTTTTGACCTTGTTCCTCTGAAGGTGACCTATCATGTGCCATTCGGCTTCTCCTCTGACCTGTGGTATTTTCCTCTCAGCCTCCTGAACCCTGTTCTCGCCAAAGAGGTGCAGGCCGGCTTTGATGGCTTCTTCTATCCTTTCCGGGTCGACCCCCTTTGTTGCTCCCAGTATGCGGATTTCTTCGGGATTCCTGCCGGCGGCGATCGCCGCCTTCTCGACCCGTTCCCTCACCTCCTCAAGCCTCTCCTTTATTTTCATTTATCCTCTCCTTGATGAAAGAGATCACCTCATCGCGGTTTTCACCGACCATCAGATAGATTCCCCGAAAGTTCTCGAGCCTCCTGGGTTTTCTGAAAGGGCTCAGGAATATCCCGTTTTTGTCCACCTCGTACCTCTTTATTTCGGACCACGGCCTCTTGAGGGTATAGAGGGGCCTTTTGATCGTTATCTCCTTCTCCGTCAGGATGTATTTTGTGGGCGTATAAAAGGCCGAGAGGGATCCGAGGAGAAGGAGAAGGCCGAAGAGAGCCCAGTAGAGCCCCGCAAAGATATAGAGCAGGAGGCCTGTTCCCAGAATGGCCACGATGAAGATCACCAGTTTTTTTCCTCCCTTTTTTATCGGCAGGACCTGCCACCTTATTTCCCTCTCGGTCATCGGAGCTATTTTATCCTCGGGCATTGCGTTAAGTCAAGGTTGACAGGTGTAAAGCTGCCCGATACTTAATTAAAAGATGAAGAGGATATTTCTAATCTCGGCAGTTATTTTCCTCGCATCATGTGCTCCTGGCGGCCATCAGTGGGTGGAATACGGAATCGCGAGCTGGTACGGACCCGGTTTTCACGGCAAAAGGACGGCTTCGGGCGAGGTTTTCGACATGTACAAACTGACCGCAGCTCACAATCACCTTCCCTTTGGCACTATTGTCGAGGTGACCAACCTGGAGAACGGCAGGAAAGTGACGGTCAGGATAAACGATCGAGGTCCTCATGAACGGGGAAGGATAATCGACCTCTCATACAGAGCTGCTCAGAAGATAGGATTAATAGGACCTGGCCTGGCGCGTGTAAGAGTGAGAGTCTTGAAATGGGGAAAGCGGCCTTAGGGGCTTCCTCGACATCTTCTCCTCCTGAGGATGGGGGTGGTGCTCGGCAGCACCACCCCTCTTTTTTTTTTACCTTAAAAGCATGAACTTCCTCGCCTCTCTCCTGCTCCCTGCCCTGTATTCCAGAAAGTACACTCCGCTTTTCATCTCCTTAAGGTCCATCTCAAAGTTGTGCACTCCCGAGCCCTCTGGAATCTGGATTGCTCTTTT
>DRBW01000002.1 GCA_011042705.1 Caldifarciminota bacterium | reverse complement strand
TTCTTCTTGCTCTCTATCCTACCCACACCCCAGAAGATGAAGACCACGATGATCAGACCGAGGATGATCTTTATCCCCCAAGAAGCAGCATGAGTCCTCATATACCGAAGCATCTCTCACCTCGCGGGATTTTCTGAGGAAGGCTAAGGATACAACACCTTCCCCTTGCCAGGGAAGGATTCGCCGTCAGAAGAAACAGCTCAAAAGCAGCGTCACCGTCCCTCCGTAGCAAGTCCAGCTGTCATCGCGATATTGAGTGTACCAGGGCCAGTCGGAAAGTTCCCAATGGATCGTCCAGCCCTTCCCCTCCCAAAGCACGAATCCGCTCACGTCAAATTCAAGGTTAACGTGGTCGAAAATGGCCTTCTCTACCCCCAATGAAAGGGAGAGTTTTTCCTTCCCTCCCCGATAAAGGTAAGGATAGAAGTTTTCCTCCGGATAACGATTCTCGTCAAGCCGTAAGTAGCTCAGCTTCCCCCGCAGTACGGTTTTCTCGTCCACAAGGTAACGAACTGAAAGAGAGGCCGTGAACTCGTCGTCGTAAAAGTTGTGTTCCTCGTCATCGAACACATACTTATGCGAAACCGAATCCCACCTCCGTTCCTTACCTTTTTCCCTCCATGAATACTCGGCGCGGAACCTTCCCTGCCATTTCTCACCCCTGCGGTTAAGGGAAAGGCCTACCGAATAGAGGTCACCCTCTTGGTATTCCTCCACTCCGTTTATCTCGTCTTTTCCAAAGTGAAAGTACCGACCGAAAAGGGCAAAAAGCCACCCAGGGAATACCTCATAACCAACTTTTGCCGTGAAGGTAAAGACGTCGCCAGGATCGTAGTTCTCCACCCTATATCTAATGAAATCGTATTCCCCTCGCCAGGTGTAACCGATACCGATCCCTATTATCCATTTCCCCCATTGCTTGGCCAGGGCGACTGTAGGATTTACGTTCAAACCTTCCCCAATGGTGGTTATGGTAAAGAGTTCGGGGTCGGATAACATTATCGAATCCTCAAATCTAAGGGGAGTCGTCCCTGTGGGAAGGTTGAGGTCCAATCCCAATAGGACATCCACAGGCAACTTCCCGATGATCTCATAGGAGAAGTTGAACTTCGTATCTATAAGTCCCTCTCTGTAGGTGACACCGCCATGGGGGGCATCGTAATAAGTGGACACGTAAGCCGTAAAACCCTTAAAGGTGAAATCACCTGCCTTCAACGTGATCTCGATGGGGTGGGATATCTGGGCACCTTTCGCATCTACATCCTCCTCTTCCCACCATTCTATGCGGACGCCGCTGGAGACCTTGAGCTCGGCCGCTCGACATATACCTTGCCATAAAGCAAACAAAGAAAGGACCGCTATGAGGACCTCCTTGCCTCTGCCCATAGGTCTTTACCTCCTCTTGAGGACAATTTACTTTCCTCGTCCTAACGGTCTCTTCCTCTTGGTTGGCTCAGTGCTCAAGCTATCGGTGACCGAGGTATCCTCCCTGATGGACCAGAGGAAATCGCGAACCAAAGGCCTCCTGCCCTCGAGGGTGCGGAGCTCCTCAAGGGCCTGCTGAGGCCATATGAACTTCGGGTCGAATCCGAGGGCCTCCTGGAAGAAGGACCGGGCTTTCCTATAATCCCCTCGGTCAGCCGCTCCTATCCCTCGGAAGTAGGCCATGAGAGCCCTGACGTCCCTGGTGGGGTACTTCCGCAGCTGCTCCTCCAGTTCGGTTGTCAGCTTTACCTTCAGGTACCTCAGGATGGAAAAGAGAAGGGACTTTTCCAGCTCGAAGACCTCCTCGAGGCTCCCCTGAGCGGAGGGCCGTCCCACCACCGACTCCCTGGGTACAGCGAAAAGGTCCGACAGCGCCCGCAACCTATCCTTAGCCCCCTCGAGGGTCCCCTCGATCAACCAATAAGCCCGTAGCAACCTCCCAACCCTGGGTGCCGTACCGGGTTCCACGAGCCCCGATGCCCCTAAACCCATCTCCTCCAGGAGGGCCTGAAGCTTGACCCGTTCCACCACCTTGAGTCCGGGCACCTGGGACAGATCGCTGATCAGCATCAGGGCCAGGCCCTTCGATAAAGGATCTATGGCCGAATCACCTGTTTCGTTGCGAAAATAAAGGACAGCGACCGTATTAGTGGAAGCCACGCCTTTTAAGGCCGCTTCCCGCTTGAGGGCCTCCTTGGCCCATTCCCTGTCCTCATCGGTCACCACATGCCCTGCCCATAAAAGGGCAGAGGGCAAAAGGACCGAAAGGAAAACCAAAACCCCTACGCTCTTGAAGCCCTTCATCATCACCTTCCCTTCGATAAAAGGTCTTGGGTCAGCTTATAGATAGCCCTCAAGGAATCCTCCCATTGCCCGAGGGGCATGGTCTTGTGCACAGCGGCCTTTACAACGCCCGTCTCCACATCCACAAGCCTGAGATCGAACCGCAGCCGCCCTCCGACTGCCTGATAGCTGCTGAAGAGCATGTACCGAGCCCCCACGAGCTTTCCCAACCTCAGGCGGGTGCTCTCTTCAGCCAACTCAGAGCTGCCGAGGTGGAGTTCTTCCAAGACCTTGAGCAACCTCTCCCTCTCAACGACCCTGAACCCACCCACCTCTTCCGCCGCCCGTACCATCTCGTTGGCGAGGAATTCCTTGGGAGGCATGGATTCCGGAGGGACGCCGACAAAAAGGGGTTCTATATCCCATATGGCGAGCCCCACCTCACGAGGGGGCTTCTCCACATGGGCACACCCAACAGCGACTGCCACGAGCACTGCCAGGATCCAGCGCAGCATCAAATAGCCCCCCTCGCCACACCTTCCTCTAGGAGCTCCTGCACCTTGTCCTCGCTCTCCAGTGGCCTTTCGGCACGCAGAATCCGTGCATAGGACAGCCCCGGTTCCACCCTGACCACTTCCAGCACTCCGATCCTTCGAGGGGCTACCTTTAGGACCTTGCCCTTGAACTTCTTGGGCTTCTGCTCCTCCAGGACTTCAAATTTAGTTCCCTGGATCACCCCCTGTTTCGAGCCGATGTTGAGGATGACTTGGGAGGCCCCTGCCTCCACTATGTAGCCCCTTAAGGGATATTTGGCTATCACCATCCTCAGGATCTCGCGATTGAGCCTCCTCAACTCCCTCTCCATGGAGAAATCGTCCATTTTGCGGTTTATGACAATGGGGATAGCCGAAGTCTCGGTATCTATCATCCTCAAACTGAGAAGCATCCCCTGCGGCAGGAAATAGATGGCCCCAGTCCCCAGGAGTTTTGCGGCCAGGATCCTTCCGAGCCTCAAGGAGACCTCGGGGTCCGCCAGTTCCGAGGAACCCAAATTGAGTTCCTCAAGCAGCCGCTCCACCAACACACGCTCCACTACCTGAACCCGCCCGGTGGAGTTGAGGTAGTCACCGAGCTGGGTGATGATTACCTGGGAGATCCCGTCCCTTTCCGAGAGCCCTCCCTTTTCCTGAAAATCCACAAAGGAGATGACCATGGGACGGGAGGTCCAAGTATCC
>DRBW01000031.1 GCA_011042705.1 Caldifarciminota bacterium | reverse complement strand
GAGGATAACCTCGCCCTCCGGGAGGGCATAAAGGACGGTACTATAGACACCGTGGCGACGGACCACGCCGCCTATTCCACAGAACAGAAGCTCCTCGGAGGAAAGGAATTTCACAGGACTCCGAGCGGACTTCCCGGCACGGAAACCCTTCTGCCTCTCCTCTATACCTACGGGGTGAGTGCCGGAGAGATAAGCCTCTCGAGGCTGGCGGAGTTGATATCAGGGAATCCAGCGAGGATTTTCGGACTCAGGGACAAGGGGAGAATCGAAGAGGGTGCCCATGCCGATTTAATGGCTGTAGATCCCCATAAGGAAGTCCTCCTTGAGAGGGATTCCCTCCACGGGGGTACCGACTTCTGCCCCTATCACGGATTTAAGGTGAAGGGATTGCCCGTCTTCACTCTGCGAAGGGGCGAATTGATCCTCGAGAAAGGACAATTTGTGGGCGTTAGAGGAAAGGGCTCCTATATCTATCAATCCTGAGCCCTCTCTATTTCTTAAGAAGCTCCGAATCGAGCCAGGAAATGTAATCAGCTGAACCAGCCACAACCGGAATAACCAGGAACTCCGGAACCTCGTAGGGATGCATTTTCCTTAGCGATTCTTCGATTTTCTCTATGAGGTCCTCGCGGGTCTTTATGAAGCAGAGAAACTCCTCATCCTTTTCGATTTTGCCCTTCCACCTGTACAGGCTATTTATGGGGCCCACGATCTGGAAGCAGGCGCAGAGCTTATCTTCGAGGAGCTTCTCGCCGATCCTCAGGGCGGTTTTTCGATCGGGAACCGTCGTCATGATCTGAACGAAAGGCACCATCACTGACCTCCCTTCTTCTTTTCCTTGAAAAGCTCAGCAAGCAGGGGGTCTTTTTCGAGAGCCTCATCGGTTTTGAGCAGCTTTTTGAGGAGAGCCAGATCTCCGCCGCTCATCTCTACGAAGGGCTTTAACAGGGCATAGTAGAGCTCTCCGCTCATTTTCTTAATGTCCTCGTAAGTTAGCTGGCTGATATCCAGGCTCGAAAGGAGGTTCTCTACGAAATTCCTGTAAACCGCTTCGTTCCGGGAACGAACGAGTTCCTCGCTGTACATGTCGCCGGGAAAGTGAGCTGACCTTATGAGGTTTTCGCCCTTTTTCAGGGATGCCACAGCCGCCTTCAGCCTCTGCTCGAGCTCCACCAGGTTCCCGGGCCAGGGATAGTTGAGGAGTATGCCGTAGGCCTCCTCGGAGAGGCCGAGCCTCTCTTTCCTTCTCTCATCCTCCCTGCGCAGGAAGTGCTCGATCAGAAGGGCAACCTCCTCCTTGAGCCTTTTCCTGAGAGGCGGCAGGTATATAACTCCTCCCGCCAGATACTGGTACAGCTCCCCTGAGAACTTCCCTTCCTGTAGTCTTTTATAGAGGGCTTCGGTGGCCGTGGCCACAACCCGTGTTTTCCCCCTTTTCACGTAGTTCAGGAGGTATGTTTGCTCGTCGCCGGGGAGTTCTTCCAGGCCCTCGATGAGCACAACGTCGTGGCCGCCCTCGACTTTCTTTCCGTAACCGACGGTGAGGGCTTCCCCCAGTTCCTCGAGAAATCCCCATTCACCCTTCTCGACAACGAGAGGCGACCGGGGTTCCATGTGATGCAGGATGTATTCTGCCAGGGTCGACCTTCCAGTACCCGGCTCCCCGATAACTACGACGTTCAGGTCCTTTCTCCTGGCGTATCTCAGTGCCGACGAGAGCGCTTCCACCATTTCAGGGGAATAGGCGATAACCTCACGGCCCACTGGTCTGATTTCGCCCTCGTCGAGGCCGAAAACACCGTTGTAAAATCTGGAAAGCTTCTCCCGCACATCCCTGGTCTCTCGTTTGAGTCGCTCCAGTTTATTGACTATCCCCGGTATCCCTTCGGCTTTATGCCAGAAATCGAAAATAACCCCTCTGTCCATGAGCTCCGCCGCCCTTTCAGCGTCGATGTGGGCTGAAATAAGGACCACCGGGGCATTGAAGCTCAACTCACCCTTTTCGAGCAGCCTGTCGATCTCCTTGCCGTCGAAAAGCCTGTTAACGATAGCGAGGTCATAATCGCCGGTCGTCCTGGATTTGAGGGAGGAAAAGGTGCTTACGAGATCCACCTCAATCCCCCCTCTTTCTATGGCCTTTTTGTACTCTTCGGCGAGACTTTTATCGTCTTCCGCAAGCAGAATGCGCTTCATAGGTATAGGTTATTGCCGAAGGTTCCCTGAAATCAACCATCACCTGAGGAGAATCGCCCTGTATCGAACGATCTCGTCCGACGATTTCAGAAGGACGAAATAGAGTCCCGATGGTAGCTCCTCGAGAACGATAGAAGGCGAGGGATTCTCTAAGGAACGTTCCGCCCTTTGCCTTCCGTCGGCTGAGTATACGCGTACCTGAACGGGATAAACCAGAGAAGGGGCAAGCGGTATCCTCAGGCTGCCCACGCAGAGAAGGTCCCGCATAAATCCGCCGGGAGTTGCCGTTCCGTTCTCCTCCACTCCCATCGGGGGCTTCGCCCTGAATCCCACCGCATAGACAAAGTTTGTATCGACATTCGAGATGATGAATACCGTATCCCCCTGGGGCCTGACCCTAATAACGTTCATCGCGTCGTCCTTTCTAACGGTGTCACTGCCGGTCGACTCCAGCAGGTCTATCTGTCCCTCATAGATTCCGGTATTCTTGCCGGTCTCGACGAGCGAAGATGCAATTCCATCGGGACATGCCGATGACCGCAAAATCACTACGGCGACTTCCCTGAAATCGGGATTTCTGTCGACCCCCTGAAGTCTCACATTGAGGGGCTGGGGTTCCCCTATTGAATCCACAACGACGGTGAAGGTCTCATCGTAATTTCTCACGGAAAACACTGACTGTGGTTCTCCCGGCACTCCTTCCAGGAAATCGTGAGAAAATCCGGAGATATCGGCCGGGCCCTCCACAAGTGCCTGAATGGAAGCAGAATCGTCGATCCACCAGAAATTTCCCGTCAAATCCTGGGGAAAGGAGGCCAGGTTGTTGTACTCCACATCGGACTGGAAAGTGTTGTAATAAGCATTGGAACGGACAATCGAGAGGGTATCATCTGTCCGTGGCCTCGCAAGGCCCGACTTCACAGAATCCACAGTGGCATTATCCACTATAAGACAACTGTCAGCGTATAATTCAGCCTGGTAAACGGTGAAGGCACCACCGTAAAGCCGCGCGTAATTCCCGGCTATGACGGATTTCTTCAGGTGCATTTTAGTGCCAGGATCACCTCCACTCACAGCGCCGCTAATTCCCTTCTCGGAGAAATTGGAATAGATCATGCAATCTGAAATCTGGACGTCGGCGGAATCAACTGCCCCCACGGCGCCCGTCCCCAGTATCCCATCGTTCATGCCGAAGAAACAATTGTTTATCTGGACTTCTCCTCCCCTTATATAGATTCCTCCCATGTATTTTTGCGCCAGATTTCCGAGGAACTCGCAGTTTTCAACAACTGCTATGCACGTAAACAGGAACATACCACCACCGCGGAT
>DRBW01000124.1 GCA_011042705.1 Caldifarciminota bacterium | reverse complement strand
AGGATCTTCCGTGCACACCCCGAGTGTTACGACGACGAGGCGAGGGAGCTCCTCAAGAGACACAAGGACCCCTTCACCTTTCCGGGCGTTCACTTCACCCGTTCTGTGGAAGCTTCGAGGGCGATAAACAACATAAAGAGGGGCGCCATAATCATGGCGGGCTCCGGCATGTGCACCGGGGGAAGGGTAAAACACCATCTCAAGCACAACCTGTGGAGAAAGGAGTGCAGCGTCATATTCGTCGGATACCAGGCGAAGGGCACGCTGGGCAGAAAGATCGTCGACGGGGCGAAGGAGGTCGAGATTTACGGCGAATTGATCAGCGTCAACGCGGAGATCTACACCATCAACGGCTTCTCCGCCCACGCCGGAAGGGACACGCTGCTCAACTGGGCCTCCCACTTCCACAGGGATACAACTATCTTCACGATGCACGGCGAGGAGAGCTCCATCGAGGCTCTTGGCCGCAGCCTGTCGGAGCTCGGCTACAAAACCCACGCACCTCAGAGACTGGAAACGCTGGAACTATGAAAGCTCTCATCTTCACGGGCGGGGGACTTGAGTTAAGGGAAAAACCGACGCCAAGACCTTCAAGGGGAGAAATACTCCTCAGGGTGAAGGCGGTTACTATCTGTTCCTCGGATCTCAAGATAATAGAGGGCGTTAAAAGCGCAAAGCACGGGGTGATCCTCGGACACGAGGTAGAGGGGATCATCTTCCAGAATCTAAGCGACGAAAGGGCGCTGAAAGAGGGCGACAGGGTCGCCGTATTCCCGAGCATTTTCTGCGGGAAATGCCCCTATTGCCTGGAGGGCTATTCCCATCTCTGTCTGAACAAGAGGACCATGGGCTATGTCTTCGATGGGGGTTTCGCCGAATATCTCCTGATCCCGGCTCCCATGGTTGAGGAAGGCGCCCTTCTGAAGGCAGACGGGATACCCCCTGGATGTGCATCCCTGCTGGAGCCCCTTGCCACCGTCCTTGCCTCGATAAAAAGGGCGGACCTCAGAGGTGATGAGACGATCGCCATTTATGGGGCCGGAGCCATGGGCATCATGCATATCCTCCTCCTGAAAAACCTTTTCAAAGATACGAAGATCATCACGGTGGAACCCTCCGAGCTCAGGAGGAACAGAGCCCTGAGTTTCGGCTCCGACTTCGCTCTTGATCCCTCCGAAACGGAGGGCATCCTGGAGAGGACGCAGGGTCTCGGCGCCGATATTTCGTTCCTGACCACGGCGAGCCCCGAGGCCCTTATATCTGCTGCGAGGCTCACGAAGAAGAGGGGCAGGATCGTGGCCTTTTCGAGCTACAGGCCGGGGCAGATCCCGTCAGAAGTCCTGCAGGAGATCCACTACGGGGAAAGGGAGATTTTGGGCGTACACAGCGCTCCTTTAGAGATCTTCAGGGAAACGGCCGAGATCGTGACATCCAGGAGCATTCCTCTGGAGAAACTGATAACCCACCGATTCAGCCTTCAGGAATACAGAGAAGCTTTCGAGACGGCCCGAAGGGCCGAGGCGATCAAAGTGGCCCTTGTTCCGTAGAGGGTCAGTACTCTCCCCGTTCGATTCTTCTCAATGGCGCGTAGAACCTGAAAAGGAAAAACAGGCCGATGAAAAGAAAGAGGAAATACTCCCTCCTGTCCCGTGCCCAAAGGGTCATCAGATATCCGAGAAAGGGATAAAAAAGCGACGGGAGGTAGAAAATCGGCGCCAGATAACGGAGAAATGTCGGCTTCCTCGATCTCATTATCCCGACGAAATACAGAAAGGTCCTGGTGATGAGAAAAAGCACGAAGGCGAGAAGGAAAAAGGCAACTCTGACAACCCCCACGTCAAGGGGCGAAACTCCCGGGGTACTGCGAAAAGAGAAAAACAACATAAGCCCGTTCAAAAAGAGGGAGAGGAGGGCTATCACCCTGACCATTGGAGGGCTTCAGAACTTTCTGTATAGGGCTACCGTCGATCTTCCTGATGGGTTTATCCTGATATCGAAGTCAAAAGAGGAAGCCCCGGAGTCCCCGAGCAACCTGGAGCTTATAAACGCATCGACGGCGGAGGCGACGTGATTCACGATGATGAACCCGAGGGTAACTTCGGCCCTCTGCCTGGTTATCCTGGAAGCCTTTCTCATATCCTGAAAATAAAACCATTCGGCCTTCGATGGCCAGTTCCAGTCACCCGCCACGGCGTGTTGCCTCACGTAGGCCTCCTGACTATCGGGATTATCGGGGTAATAACTCCTGGCCTCCCTCCAGAGCTTCTCCAAATAGGCATCACGGTTCATGTTGAGCTCGATAGCCTGCCAGTAATCGCCGTCCGCCCTGTCGGGGTCGGCCCCGCACTTCGAATAGGCGTAGATCCTGTAATCCTCATCGAGCCTTCTGGCATGATATGTAAAGCCCGCATAGGTCAGCCAGAGGGAAACCTCGGCGCTAAGAAAACCGTAGGTGCGGGTTTTGAGGCCCAGATAATGCTCACCGCTTCCGGGAAGGATCAGCGACGATAGTCCTGCTCTCCAGGGATTCCCCCGGCCCAGAAGGATCGCGGGGAAAAGCACCAGCATAAAAAGTCCTGCTCTTTTCATTTTGCCTCCTTAAAGATGTTCTCCAAAACTCAATGTCGTCTTATAATGGCGACGTCAATTATGCTGTCGCCGGGCTTAACCCTCATCAAACGGACTCCCTGAGCCGTCCTGCCGAGCACCTTGATCTGATCGGAACGGAGCCTTATCACCTGCCCCTTTTTGGTCAGGATGATCACGTCGTCATCGCCGTTGATAGTGCCCAGCTTGACGAGTGCGCCGGTTTTTGGATTGACCCTCTGCACGGTGACCCCGAGCCCGCCCCTTTTGAGGGTTCTGATCTCCCCGGGATCAAATCTCTTGCCATAGCCTTTCTCTGTCAAGCTCAGAAGGTAAGACCCCTCCTCGACTTTGACGAGCGATACCACCTCCTCCCCTTCCCTCAGCCTCGTTCCCTTCACGCCTCTCGCCTGTCGTCCCATGGGGCGAACGTCTTTCTCGCTGAAGCGAACGGCGACGCCGCTCGATTTGGCCAGGATCAGCTCGTCGTTTCCGCCGGTCAGGACGGCCCCGATCAGGCTGTCCTCTTCACCGATATTAACCGCAATAACGCCGTGTTTCCTGGCGTTCGCGAACTGGCTTATGTCGGTCTTCTTGACGATCCCTCTCCGTGTCGAGAGAAAGATGTAGCGGCCGGGCGAGAAGTCATCGAAGGGAATCATGAATAGAATTCGCTCTGACTTTTTGAGGCTTATGAGATGGAATATGGGCCTCCCCTTGGCATGAAGCCCACCTTCGGGGATCTCATAGGTCTTGAGCCAGAAAACCCTTCCCCTATCGCTGAAGAGCATAAGATAGCTGTGAGTATTGGAGCTGACGACCGCAATGGGGAAGTCGGTCTCATAAGTTGTGATGCCGCTCTTTCCCGTTCCTCCCCTCCCCTGTTGCCTGTAGGCTCTGACCGGCGTCCTCTTGATGTACCCCTCGTAAGTCAACGTCACGACCACTTCTTCCTGAGGGATCAGGTCCTCTATCTCGATATCCTGGGGTTCCTCTTCGATGATCTCGGTTCGACGGCCGTCGGCGAATT
>DRBW01000230.1 GCA_011042705.1 Caldifarciminota bacterium | reverse complement strand
GTCATACAGATAATAGTTCAGCGGCATATAGGAGGTGCCGAATTCAAGCCGCATACCGTTTCTCAATATGTAACCTATACCGAAGGAGAAAGAGGGATACCAGAAATCCTGCCTGACGTAGCTTTTTGTTATCGAGGCTCCCACCCTGAGAGGCGTTCTGTCGAGAAGCAGGTGCTGAAACGCCAGCGAGAATTTGTGGGAATCGTGATATTCTTCTCCTCCTGTGTAAGCCGTATCTATGCCACTCCAGGCAGCATAAGTGTAGGAGAAGAAAATAGCCGTGGGGAGTTTGGCCGGGGGTTTGAGGCAGAAATGCGTCGCTATCTCGAGAGGATACATCCTGTCCAGATCGCCCTTGAGCCTGGCAGGCAGAGAAAAGAGAAGAGATGAGATCAGGTATTCCTTCTTGTAAAGAAGGTTCAAAGAAGCGGTGAACCCAGACATATCATAGTTGTGGGTGTATTGCTGCTCCGTGTCGGGCAGAGCCATGTAATAATTCTCCTCCCTCAGGCTGCCCATCAGGTAGCTCAACCTTATGCCGCCGTAAAAAGGGCCCTTTATCTTTGAACCGAAGGAAAGGAAGGTCTCGTAGATTTTGCCTCTTTTCTTGTCGTGTTTTTCCCTGAGAACCGTGTAGGCATCGGAACGCTCAATCCTGTCGTAGTCATAGGTGAGGTCATAGCGGGGATAAAAGCCCATGGCGAGGCCCCTTCCCCCCATTTTGTAGCCGATCGCGGTAAATCCTATGTTGGAATAGTTCCATGCCTTTGAATAGATGGTGGCTTCGCCGACGGTGTTGTCAAACTGGTCATAGGCGAGCACACCCCTTTTCTCAGTGTGGGAGTTGAGATTGAAAGAAAACCTGTAGCATATGGCTTTCTCGCCAGTTCCGAGGAATCCGGGCAGAAGGGCGCCCGGCATCTTCGCACCGGAGAGGGCGAGCACTCCCGGGGAACTCATGAGCTCCTGGCCGATTCCCTCCTGCACAAATAGCTGCCCGAAGCTAAGAGTCGCTGCCAAGATCATTCCGAGAAAAGTCATTATCCTTAACCTCCTGTTTTGACCTCCTCTCTCTGAGGAAGAGGAGGATAAGAAATACGATAAGGCCAATTGTTATCGAGGCATCGGCCACGTTGAAAATTGCCCACCTCAGCTTTCTGCTTATGCCAATGTCAATAAAATCCACCACCTCACCGAACCGAAAACGGTCCATAACGTTTCCGGCCGCAGCGCCCGTCAGCAGACCATAGATAATGATGAAGTATAGGTCAGTCTCTTTCAAGAGGAGAAAAAGAAAGAGGGCTATGGTCAGGACGGAAAAGGTCCTGTAGGGGAATTTTTTCCCGAGCGAGATGCCGAATACCGAATTGGGGTTGCGGATGTGGGTGAACTTAACGTAGCCATCGATGACTTCCACCGACATGTTCAGGGGAATGTGTTTTCTCACCTGATATTTAGTGTACTGATCGGCGAAGAGGACAAAGAGGGCCACGAGGAGGCCCAGGATCCTTTTATCCACCGGTAATCCTCCCGCAGGCGCTGCAGAAGCGGGTATAGGGAATGATCTCGAGGCGCTCCCTCTCAATGGGCTTACCGCACCTCTGACAGATGCCGTAAATCCCCTGTTTTATGCGGGTCAATGCATCCTCTATTTCCTTTAATTCTCTCCACTCCTTCTGCAGTACACCGGCCTTTCTCTCTTTCATCCTCGATAGAAGAGCCATGTCGGCCATGTGATCGGAATAGACCTTATCGCCGGTCACGTCGGCCGTCATTTTCTTGAGTTCCTCGGTATGCGCAGAGATTGCCTTTAGGAGCCTCTCTCTTTCCTCCTGCAGCAATCTTCTGAAATGTTCAAGCTCGGCGGGGTCCATGGCTCATACGAGGTGCAGCCAGTCGTGGAGCAGGAAGAAGAGCCTTCCGATGAGGAGCGATATCCTGGCCATCACTGTGTAGCCGAAGGATGCGCCGAAGGCTATCATGATGAAGGTGATGCCCACCTTGGAAGCGTATCCCAGGCCGCCACGGTGTTCTTTGGAGAAGTAAAAATAGAAGATCGTGGCGATTGTTCCCACTACGAGAATGAAGTTGTTCAGGGAATATCCGAGGTTGACCGTGAACTTATCGCTCACGTTGACCCAGATAGGGAGGAGGGTTGCCTGCAGCTGGGGCACCAGGAATCCCTGCAGGGCTCCCGTTATGCCGAGCCCTGCTCCCATTCCGACGGTAAAGGCTATCGCCCAGCGGGAGAGCCAGGATATGGTGGGGATAAACCTGGTGAGCATGAGGACAGCAAGTATGGCGGGAACGATCAGTATGTACTTCTCGAAGCCGGTGTTTTGAAGCCAGGCATCCACAAGCTTGGGCTTGACGTCGAAATACCAGAGATAGATGAACCAGAAAGCTGCGCTCGATCCCACATAGATGTGCTCTGCCAGCTTGTAAAAGGGATTGTCCTTATAGAGGAAACTGAAAATAGCCAGCGTCAGACCCGCCGCGATCCATGTCCAGATGACGTTTGCCATTACTTTTTCCTCCTGGTGGCGAAGTATCCGAGGTTGCCCAGGATAATCAGAATAACGACCAACACGTGAATTGTGGTCTGAGCGGGCATTCCGAGATAAGCGGGGCCCAGGACGTGAACGAGGCTCTCGTAATCTGCGGCACCCCTCAGACCTCCGATCAATCCCACGATCTGATTTGCCTGAAGATAAGGATATAGATCGGGAGCCACCACAGCCGTGGCCCCGAGTATTATCTTGGCGTTGTACCTGGCCTGGGCGAACTGCACCCACATGTCGCCCGTTGAGCCGGCTTCCAGGCCGATCAGTATGCCGATATCATTGTAATTATGGATGTTCTGCATAATGGGAAGGGAATCGATGGGGGTTCCCTTGTAATCCGAATTGAAGACCTGACGGATTTCTTTTCCCAGGTTGATCATAACGGCGGCCACACCGGGCCTGAAGCCCAGGAAAACGTAGTCCTTTCCGTAAACTTTGCCGTATTTTTTCGCCACCTTGTCCAGTGCTATCTGCCCGAGGGGCAACCCGAGAGGCCAGTGGCCGAGCATTATAACCTTGAGGTCCTTCTTGAAGCAGTGTTCCAGTATAGCGACGAGCATCGGCTGAAGCTCCGGCATGGAGCTGGCGTCATAATCGATTGAGATCATGACGGCGCTGCCCGGCGGAAGTTTCTCCACCTCCTCGTAGGCCTGTTTGACTTCCCTCATTGGTTCGACCCTGAAGGTCACCTTGAGGAGAATGGGGATGATGACGCCGAGAAAAACCACGAGGTAAATTATCCTTCTGTCTATTTTCCCGAGCCTTTCCCAGAAATTCATCTCAGCCGCCTCATTTTAGATAGGTCCTCTCTATGCCCAGGATTATCCTGAGAGACATTGCTATTCCACCGAGAGCGATTCCAATGAAGATTCCTCGTTTGGCTGCAAGCTGCGGTATGTTCATGATCCAATCTGCGATCTGAGGGAGATAGGACGGCAGTATCCTGTACTGGACGTAGATGAGCACTATGGCAACGGCCGCACCGAGGTAGTGCAGGAGCTTCTCAAATGTGCTGACACGCTCTTTAGCTTCCAGCAGCAGGACGATGGCGGCGATCAGAAGGGC
>DRBW01000075.1 GCA_011042705.1 Caldifarciminota bacterium | reverse complement strand
ATTAAGGACCGCCCCGGCAATAAGGAGGCCCCGCCGTCCCCACAGGAAATACAGGAAATAAAACACGAGTCCGACCCGCGCTACATTAACTTCCAAGTTTCCGCTCCTCTTAACACGGCTGATTATAAAGGGCATTGCCCATTACTTCCAAAGGCTGACTTGAACACCGGGGTGAGTGACTTTAAATTTATTGAAACTGCGAAAAGGAGGGAAAAATGAGGAAGGTCTTAACACTTGCGGTAGTTTTTTCGGCGTTGTTTTTGCTTTCTTGCTCCGCCAAGAAGGTGAAAAGGATCGATGTCGAGGAGACGATCGACCTGTCTGGCAGATGGAACGATACTGATTCCAGGCTCGTGGCCGAAGCCATGATAAACGACTGCCTGAACCACCCGTGGCTCTCGGAATTCCTCGCCTCAAAGGGCAGAAAACCGGTTGTAATCGTAGGTAACATAAGGAACAAGACCACGGAACACATCGCGACGGGAACTTTCGTGAAGGACCTCGAGAGAGCCTTCATAAACTCGGGAAAAGTGTCAGTTGTGGCCGATGCCGCCCAGAGGCTCGGGTTGAGGAGCGAGAGGGAGGAACAGGAGGAATGGGCTTCGCCCGAGACGAGAAAGAGGATGAGGAACGAACTCGGCGCCGATTTCATGCTGGTGGGGTCCATAGAGAGCATAACCGACCGGGAAGGCAACAAAAAGGTAGTCTTCTACCAGACGGTACTTGAGCTCATCGACATAGAGACGAATCAGAAAGTCTGGATCGGCGAGAAAAAGATCAAAAAGTATATCAAAAGGAGCACGCTGGGATTCTGAAAAAGTACCTGAATCCTGTTTTATTAGCCCTTCTGCTTGCGATAGGATGCGCTCCGCGCTACGAGCTGAGAAACGGCAGAGCTCTCGATTATCTCGAGGTCGGCCGGTACGAGAAAGCCCTTGAAGAAATCGAAAAAAAGCTGAGGCCCGGGGACCTCCTCTACCATCTGGAGAAAGGGCTTATTTTGCACTATGCGGGCCGATACGAGGCTTCCAACATCGAACTCGAAAAAGCAGAGCGCCTCAGGGAGGAGCTCTACACTCATTCCCTCACAAAGGAAGCGGCATCCCTGCTGACCAGCGAAAACGTCAAGCCGTACAGGGGAGATGATTTTGAGGATGTACTGATCAATTACTACAAGGCACTGAACTACCTCTATCTGAACAAAAGGGAAGATGCCCTTGTCGAATTAAGGAGAGCTGACGAAAAACTTGCCTACCTGAATTTGCATTACGAACACAAGAATGTCTACAGAAGCGACGCTTTCATGGAATTCCTCTCAGGCGTCTTCCACGAGATGGGAGGAGAATATAACGACGCTCTTGTTTCCTACAGGAGGGCCCTGGAAAGCTACGAGGATTACCGAAAGTTTTATGGCCTTGAGCCGCCTGAATTCCTGATAAAGCGGCTCCTCCTCGCGGCAAAACTATCTGAAATATATGAGGTCTACGAAGAGATAAGCTCGAGGTTTCCGGGGATCGAACCGGCATCCAGAGAAAAGGGCCTGCTTATAGTGATCCTGGAATGCGGCCAGATGCCCGGGAAAAAGGAGGACTTCGTAGAAATACCGGTAAGGGAGAAGAACGATACCTATATCGTAAGGGTTGCCTTTTCTTATTACGAGCCGAGCCCCATACCGGTCGTCTCAGCCGCGCTGCTGGCGGATAACCTGCAGGCTGAGCTGAGGACTATGGAAGACATACAGGCCATTGCCATCAAAAACCTCGAGGACAAAAAGGCGAGGGAAATAGCTAAGGCCACTCTGAGAGCAACGGCCAAGTACCTGGCCTACAGGAAAGCCCGGGAGGAGACCGAAAAATACGCGAGAAAAAAGAAAAAGTCGGACGAAGAGGCTGAACTTCTCGGTCTGATCGTTGGAAAACTGGTGAATATCTTCACCTATACCACAGAAAGGGCAGATACCCGTTCATGGCTGGGGCTTCCCCAGACGATAATGGTCGGCTACATGGAGCTGGATCCCGGCTCCTATACACCGGAGCTTCGCGTCAGAAAAAGGAACGGAAGCTATCAAACTCTGTCCCTTCCCACGATTACCCTTCAGAGCGGCGAGATAAAGATTCTGAGCCGCCGAATTTTCAACTGATCAGGGATTCAATCGCGGCCAGGCTTTTTTGTCCAGGATGTCGTTCAGCCTATCCACGAGCTGCCTCAGAGGACCTTTGAGGGTCCTGTATTTCAGAAAGGCGGTCTTGCTGACATTTGCCCAGTTGACAGTGATGTTGAAATAGATGTCGTCGGGGTAAACCTCCTTTCTGGGAAAGTCACCGGTGAGGATGCCCGACTGCCCTATCAACTCCAGTATCTCTGCCACCTCGTCTTCCCTCACCCTGAACCACACCTCAGAGCCGCTCTTAAGATCACGATAGACTGCCTGCCCGTTTTGATAGAGCACGAGCCTCTGGTTGTAGCCGATGAACCCGCCCTTTCTGTCGAAGATCACGAGAGGCTTCTCGCTCTTCCTCGTTACCTGGGTGCAGGCCGTTGCAAGGAGGGATATCCCCACAAGGAAAAAGAGCCCCGCTTTTTTGTAATTCATCTCAAGCTCCCCTCTTTTAATCTAACCAGAAGAACTTCTTCCTGAAAAACAGGTCAATATCAAAAACACCTGCTTTGACATGTATGGCTTCATTGCTTTAATATATAAGCCCGCTGTCGGATATTTTCAACGCAGTGGGTTTTTTTAATTATGAACACAAGGAGGATCGAAATGAAGAAAATATGGAAATATGCAGGCATTGGCGCGCTGATAGCCATTGTGGCTATTGTGTCCTGTACGAAAGAGGAGACGCCTTCCGGCGGCGGAGGAACCCAGGGGCTGTCGGTGGTAGCTCTCGTTAACGCCCAGCAAGCCTTAGTGTACGTGGGAAATGGGCCGTCCGCTTATACCGGCGCTCTGGTCATAATAAACAACGATACCCTTGAGTACTCGCCCGTAGCGAAGGCCTATTATTCCGCAAACGTCAAGTATCAGAAGGGAACGAAATACGTCCTTTATGTGGACGCCGACACGCTGGGAACTCTGATCGATTCTCTGACCGCACCGGCGAACCTCGAGGGTGTCCATGTAACATCTCCTCAGAACGGCGCCCAGCTGCCCAAAAACCAGGCCATCACCGTTACCTGGGCCTATGACGGCTCCAATGAAGACGGCTATGCCGGAATCAGCTTCGGCTATGAGAACGAGGATACTTCGAGATACTTTACCGATCCCCCACTTGCTGGTACCAATACAAGCGACGTCGTGCCCGCTTCTGTTGTCGATAAGGACGGCTATGCATGGGTCTATGCATGGGCAGGCGTTTACAGGCAGTATGACAACCTCGCCTCACCTGACCCCTATTACGGCGATCGTTCTGGTTTCTATGTCGGAATCGAGTCAGACGATGTCGATCTGGTGATAGGTGAAGGCGGTGGAGGTGGCGGAGGTGTCGGCGAATGGAGCGGTTCATGGACCGGAACTATATACACATCCTACACACCGCCTGACTCCCTCGTGGTCACCGACGGGGCCTTCGACGGTTACTTCGACGAGTACCAGTCTGGGGATACGACATACCTTACAGGGACTATGTCCATCTGGT
>DRBW01000095.1 GCA_011042705.1 Caldifarciminota bacterium | reverse complement strand
CAGTAATCCACCTGACGTCTTTCATGGCCTCACCTCGATTTGGGGAAAAGTGACTTCTCCCGAAAGCTTCTCAAAATCTTTAACAAATTCTGGCATCACTTGTCTCTCAAGATATTCCATAAATGCGCCAGCTTTTCTTTCGTCCAGTGGATCGAATCCATAGGCAAGTATCGAATAATTCCCCGTTCCTACCGTCATTACCATGGCTTTCCTGGGCATTTTCTTACCTCACTTTTTATTTAGCGCTACTTCCCACTGTTTTAAAGGCCTTGCGTGCAGGAAATTTTTCCAGAATCACGGTTCCCTGTTCTCCTCCCTGAGCCTGCGTATGGAGTGCCTTTTGTGTATGTCCTTTTCCGTCTTGAGGAGTCTCTTCATCCTGGAAATATTTCCCTGTGCTTCCCGATAAAAATATTTCATCAGGTGATATTCAAGCTCTTCCTTGAACCTGAGAATATCGTCGAGAGAAAGCATCTTCAGGTTGAGGTTTTCGAGGAGCTCTTCCACCCAGGTTCGGAAAATCAGTTCGTTTTTCATAATCTCTCCCGTTAAGTTTCTAATATGCTCCGGGAGGACACTGAGGCCGATCGCTTCCTCTCCCCTGCTTCTGGTGAGTGCGACGGCTGTTCTGATCACCTCCTTTAGTTCCCTCAGGTTAAAGGGCCAGGAATAATAACTCAGGGAGAAATAGGCATCGTCTGTAAGATCTACCGATTTCCCGTCCCCTTCGGATTCCTCGAGCCTCAAAAAGTGTTCCAGAAAGAGATCGAACTCGCGGCTGGACCTCGCTCTCAGGGGCGGGAAAGCGAAGGTATTACTTGAGAAACAGGAAAGAAGCTCTGGAATAAGGTTTATCTTCGGAGTTTGAATGTGTAAAACCCCGATGAAACTCGCATCGCTCTTGAGAATCCAGGTTGCGACCTCAAACTGGACCTCCGGAATGACCTTGTCTATATTCTGAAGAACCCAGACCGCCTCCCTGTTTCGTTCGAAGCCGATGCCCGTCTTTGACTTGTAGTTCAAGAATTCGGAAGGGGATACCAGGACCATCCTGTCCCCCGCCAGGACCCTTGCGAGGTGCGTCTTTCCCGTGCCCACGGGTCCGAGCAGCAATATCCTGAAGCGCCGCTGTTTTGTCAGTTCTCTGATCCTGCTGTAAATACTGATAAGCTGTGGATCGTAAGCTATGACATCCCTCTTTGCGGGCTCCCTGGAATCCTGGGGCAAATCGAAAACCATGTTATAAAACCGGGCCAGATCCGCTCTTACCCTTCGGGGCTTTTCTCCTTCCAGCAGGTCTTTTATGATGGCTATCAACTTGTTAAGGCTCTCCATCTTGTGCCAGAAAGCGGCTACCCTGCCCTCTTTATGCAGTTTCTCGACTGTCTCTGCATCGCTCATCCCCGAAATCATCACAACGGGGATATCATCGGGAATTACTCCTTTGATCTGTTCGGTTGTAACCGGCTTCCCGTTCAGAACCCGGTCCAGGAGAACAGCATCAACCTTTCTGGATCTGATAACCATTTCGGCCAGGTCGAGATCCCAGACCTGATGTATTTCGAAGCCCGCTTTCTCGAGACGAGAGGCGAGCGTTTTGAGAAATTCCCGATCATCCTCTATTATCAACAGCGTCTTCTTCAATGCCGCCTCCTTTCTTGAAATCTATGCAAAATGTGGCGCCGACGTCCCCACCCGAAAAACTCACCGACGCTCCATGTTTCTCAAGGATCTTTTTAACGAGCAAAAGCCCGACCCCATAACCGCTTTTCCCCTCCCTTTTGATGCTGAATATCCTGTCTCTCAGCTCCCGGGGAATTCCCGGACCGTTATCGCTGACATAAACTCTGATGCCATTTTCATGGGGTTCCAGTTTTACCTTAACCGCGGTCGCCCCAGCTTTGAGTGAATTATCGAAAAAATTGCGAAAAACTCTTTTCAACAGGACACGGGCACCCTCGATCTCCCCATCTTCTCCTGAAAGCTGAAACCCGAGCACGGCGCCTTTGCGGGCCACAAATTCATCAAAGGCCTCTGAGATCAAAGCCTTCAAAGATAACCTCTCCAGGCGCAACTTTTCAGAACGCCCGAAGATCATCACGTATTCGAGCAAACCATGTATGTTGTCAAAAGCTATCTTTTCCGTGGGGTCCAGGGCATCCTCGAGCTTCAGCCTGAGATAGCCTATTTCGTTCCCGATCTCGTGTGCTATCGCCTGGAGGCTGAACCCGAGCAGAGCCAGCTCATCGAGCAAACTCGTGACTTCTCCCAGGATTCTATCGGGATTCTCGGGGGCAAGCTGGTAGCCCCAGTTCGCAGCCAGCTCCCTGAGAAAATACAGCCTGACATAGGGAATCTCCGTCAACCTGACGTCACTTTCCCGCTCCGGGAACCACTTGTCAGATCGAGGATCCCGAAGCAGAGGATCTAAAGGTTCCACGTGAAATAACCTGTCCGTCTCATCGCAGAATATCTGCGCGGCAAGCGTCAGGTAAGCTGACATGGGCTTCCTTCCACCTGTGAGGTCCATATAAAGAACACTGTCAGAACCGTTCTTGAGATCAAATATCGTCCTGAAGATAACGTGGAGAGCCTTACGCGCGTTCGCGGGCGTATCTATGTCTTCAACTCCGATGTCGTGGAAAACCCACCGAATGCCCTTTAATTTCTCCATAACAAAGGGCGGAACAGAACCTGCGCCTCTGGTTCTGATTACGTGGATCTCAGAAGGTTTGATGCCTTTTAATAGAAAAGTACCTACGAATTCTGTAACGGTTTTGGGTGACCCTCCTAACGTGGAAACAAAAATAATATTAAAATCACTTATCATCTAATTTGTTCGGATTTAGAACTATCACATTTCTGTCTTAATAATAAACTTAAACAATTACATCGCGCAAGTGTGTAAAATTTGCACACTTGCATTTGAGGTGAGATGCTGTTATAATGGCTCAAAGAAGTTCAACTAAAGGGTTAAAGATTAAATTTAACTTTTTGAAAATTAAAGATTTAAGTTGCCTAATATGTTGTGAAATTTATCGTGAAAGACATCTATTTGTTGTCTAAAATTAAGCTTTAACAAATTAATATGAGAATTTCTTTAAAACTTGAACCGCAATCAGGAATCCTCAAGATCCCCATCCACTACAACCATATCCTCCAGGCATTTATCTACAGGAGTCTCGACAGGGCACTTGCCGACTGGCTTCATGAGGAGGGCTACCGGTATGAAAAACGCAGGTTTAAACTATTCACTTTTTCCCGCCTGAGGAGCAAAAGGCGCAGCTTCGACCGCAGTTCGGGGACTCTGTCACTTGAATCGCCGATTTTTTTGAAAATCGGCTCGTATGAAACTCAGATCCTCGAGTCCCTGGCGATCCACCTCGTAAAATGGGGCGAAGCCCGCCTGAACCGAACGGTCTGCAGGTTTGCATCTATTGAGGTGGAGATGAGGGTTATCCCGAAAGGCCCGCTCCTCGTCAGGGCGATATCTCCCATCACCGTGTACAGGACTCTCTATGGCACAGACGGCAAAAGGAAAACCTACTATTTCACCCCCTGGGAGAAGGAATTTCAGGAACTGATATTCGACAATCTAAAGAGAAAAGCGATATCGATTTACGGCGATGAAAACAAGTTGCCTCCATTGGACAATGCTTACAT
>DRBW01000051.1 GCA_011042705.1 Caldifarciminota bacterium | reverse complement strand
GGAACGGTACCTGTCCGACAGGGCCAGGTTCCCGCCCGAAAAGGAAACCCTTATCTCCCCTTTCTGAAGGATTTTCAGGCTGTCCCTCACGGGATTATATTGCACGGGAAAGACCTCCAGGAGGTAAAGCTCATGGCCCCTGACCATTCCCAGCCTTTCAGTCCGCACGTATCCGCCTGGGTAATAAAGGTCCTCAGAGTAAACCGCTTCGTTCATGGTAAACTCCGGGCGAGCTCCCTCGATTTTCGGTACAGGGGGAGCCACCGGAAGTACCCTGAGCCCCTCCTTCAATCCCTCTTCTCTCACTGAAAGGGGAAATAGCTCCGCCCTGACTTCGGCTCCCTCGGGGACCTCTATGATCTCCCTGAAAACAGGAAGCTTCGGCGAGCCAACCTCTGAAATCTGTCCAGCGCCCTCCATTTCGACAGAGAGGTACTCCCCTCCCTCGACCTGCATATTGTTGAACAGGACCGCCGGGGCCTCGAAACTCAGGACAAGCCCGCCCCTGTTCGAATTCACGAGGCGCATCCCAGCCAGGCCCTCTGCGATAAAGACGATAAAGATGAGCAACAAAATCCTTTTAGGCACTCCCATTGGAATATCCTCCTTTTTGAAATTGTGGAAGGGATCAAATATCAGCGATCCGGTCTTTACTATATGATTTAACTTTCATGATGTCAAGCTGAGGAGGCTCCCTCCGGGGAAAAGTCGTGCCTTTAAAAGTGTCATTTTGCACACTCGTGTAAAAAATGGAAACAAATTAGCAACCGGTCCGGACAACAATGGAATAAGACCTGTGAATACGCTAAAATTGCGGAGGGCCCAACGCCTTCCGGCGTTGGGCCCTCCGCCCCCCACTCACAGCCCCCCATCAGCCCCTGTTCACACAGCATTAGAT
Organism: Caldifarciminota bacterium; assembly: GCA_011042705.1. Lineage (GTDB taxonomy): Bacteria > Hydrothermota > Hydrothermia > B15-G9 > DRBW01 > DRBW01. The sequence goes on along the minus strand of DRBW01000051.1, from coordinate 2,770 downwards.
TAATCCCGCCTCGGGAAAAATCAAGGGAGTTCAAATGTGCAATTTTTACACACTTAAGGAAAAAATTCCAGGCGAGAATCGTAACCCCTGTGTTCACAACACATTACAACACATGAAATCTGGATAATCCGATAACATACTTCTGCATTTTCACTGTGCAAACTCAATGAGCAAAAAGACATCGTCTTTTTAATTTAATCGTTTTTTAATAGCAAAGCCCCGGGAATGTTGCGGCTCTGTCCCGGACTTTCCTTTAATCTGTTGAAAGAAAGGATCTTAAACAAAAAGCCGGGGGCCCGACCTTCGGTCGGGCCCCCGGGGATACATGCGGATTCTGCCTGTTACTTAACCACCACGAGTCTCTCTATCTTGGATTCTCCGTTTACCGTGAGCCTCACGAAATAAATCCCTGAATTCTCGCTGACTTCGAAGCTGTAGCTGCCCGCTGTCAGGTACCCGTTCTCGAGGGTCTCAAGAATCCTTCCGGCGACATCGAGAACCTCGAGCCTCACAGAAGCATCCCTTTCGAGGGCAAAGGATATACTGGTTCTGCCAGCAGCAGGATTGGGATACACGCTGAAGGACCTGAAGGCCCCCGCGGTCCTTTCCGCTATACCGACCTCGGTCGTGTAATGATAGACCTCCACGTTGTCGATATACCAGCCCCAGGCCCAGTTACTCGGAGTTTCCTCCCAGTATCTGAAGGCCCAGCGGGCGTAGTTTCCGGTAACCTCCACGGGTCCCACCATCGCGTCGCAGTTTTCGCCCATGTCCTCGGTATAGGAAACCACGACGGTCCAGTTCCAGTTCACGCCATCGTCCGAAGTCCCTATCATCACATCGCCGTACTCAATGGGAGAACCGCTGCCCAGCTCTTCAAAATCGAAGTCATAAACGAGATATGTAGAATCGCCATTGGAGATACTAAAGATAGCGGTCATGATCCAGTCATCGGAATCGGTGTCGCATTCATCATCGGAATACTGAAGGAAAGGACTTCCATCCCAGCAACCCGGGGTGAAGGGATCGGTGGGCTCGGAAACCACAACCCAGGTACACTGATCGCCGTTGGCATCGTTAATCTCCCAGCCTGCTGGTATGGCGCCGTCATCGAAATTCTGAGATTCAACAAGATTCCATCCCTGAAGGATTCTCGGCGGAGAAACATTCCCGAGTGGCGATGAGCCGTGACTGTCCATCGCATACTTCTCGGCAGGCGTAAGGCCCCATACCACCCCCACTACGATCAGCCCTATTATTACTTTACGCCACATAGGCACCTCCCTGTTGGTCACAACTTCTCAATCACAAACTAAAAGAATGTCAACTAACTCTCTTATTTCAAGATACTTTGCACTTCGGTTTTTGTCAAGATGTTCAGGAAAGCCCTATAGCTAAGGAAAATCACACAGTTATGTCCTCGCCGCCGTCGACGTTTATAACGTTTCCCGTCATCCAGTAAAGCCTCTCATCCGCCAGAGCTGCAATGGCCCTGGCAATGTCTTCAGGTTGAGTGAGCCTGCCGTGGGGATTCCTCTCGAGGGCTACCTCCACGATCTTCTCATGCCCCGGGATCTTCCTCAGGGCCGGAGTATCGGTCACGCCGGCTTTGATGGCGTTTACCGTGATTTCATAGGGTGCCAGCTCTATCGCCAGCTGGCGTACGTGGCTTTCGAGAGCGGCTTTTGCTGCGGAAACGGCACCATAGTAAGGCATAACCCTCTGATCGCCCGAACTCGTCATGGCAAAGATCCTGCCGCCTTTTGCCATCAACCCCCTCTTCACCACCTCCTGAGTCCAGTAAACCAGAGTGTTCGCCATCACCTCAAGGGTCATCTGAAGTTGATTCCTGCCTATCATGTCCTCCTCTCTCGGGGCTATAAAAAGCCTCAGGGCACCGAAGGCCAGGGAGTGCATCAGGATCTTTATAAAATTGTCTTCATCCCCGGATCGAAATCTGTCCTCCACATTATCGAGAACCCGCTTCATCGCCTTCTCGTCGGCAGCATTTATGTTATAAAAGAGAGCCTCTCTGCCTTTCTCCCTTATGCGGTCTATGGTATCCTGAACCTGTGGCATCGTTGCTTTTCTGTCGAGATGTATCCCGATTATGTCATACCCATTTCCGGCAAGCTCTAACGCAGTTGCCCTTCCGAAGCCGCTGGAAGCCCCGAGAATCAACGCCCAGTACTTCATCTCAAACCTCCCTCAAATCTTTTTATTTCTCCTTAACTTTGCTGGCAGTGACGAGATAACCCGTGTGAGAGACCATCCTCTCCCGCGGCCTCGTCTTTCCCCGTCTTACAAGCATCTCCCTCTCGAAGATCTCAACGCATTTAAGCCTGACAAAACCTTCTTCGAGGGCATCGAAGGTCATCTGGACCTGTTCGATCGTGGGGGAAAGGGAGACCCAGCGCCCGCCCCCCGCGAGGGCCTCGTGAACGGGCCCCGCTAAAGTCCAGGGTTCCGGAACGTCGACGAAGGCCGCGTCGAGCTCTCCGACGGGAAAGCCCTCAAGGGCAGGGTCCATATTGAAAAATTCGACTCTCTCCTCGAGCCCAGCCCTTCTCACGTTCTCCATCGCGTTCTCCATGAATTCCCTCCTTCTCTCGAAGGAATAGACCTTGCCCTCCCGACCAACAGCCAGTGCGAGGATTATCGTGAGTGCGCCGGAACCCGAACCCACTTCCAGCACGCGCGAGCCGGACCCGACCCCGGCCTCCAGCAACATATAGCCGGCATCCTTGGGATAAATTATCGTGGTGGTCCT
>DRBW01000054.1 GCA_011042705.1 Caldifarciminota bacterium | reverse complement strand
TTTTCCTTCCTGGCGACTTTCTCTACCAGCAGGCCGACGGCTCCGGGCGTGGGCATGATCGGGACGTCGGTCCAGCTCATGAGCTTTTTATAGCCGGGAGCGTGCTGCATCACGTGTTCCATGAAGAGCTCGTGGATCTTATCCCGCGCCGGTTTCAGGTTCTCCTTCTCCATCACCGGCCTGATGTTGTCCACTATGTAGAGAGCCACTTTGTCCCCGAGGATCTTCTTTATGTCTTCTCTCGCATCCTTATTGCCTGCGTAAATAACGGGGAGCTTGTAACCCACACCGAACCTGGGTTTGGGATCTGCTGCCGCGATGAGCTCTGCCAGCTCTATCACGTGTTTTTTCGTTCCACCGTCGACCCCTCCGGCGAGGAGGATCATATCGGGCCGGAGCCGCCTTATGAGCTCCACCCTCTCGTGAGGCAGCCTGCCGTCGTTGGAGGCTATGACCTCCATGACGATGGCCCCGGCGCCCAGGGCGGCTCTCGCAGCGCTCTCGGCTGTCATCGTCTTTACCACGCCGGCTACCAGCATCTGAAGGCCTCCCCCGGCCGACGATGTGGAGACGTAGATGTCCACTCCCTCTTTCTCGCCCCTGGCAGGCTTTATCAGCTTTTCTCCGTCCAGTATTTTCTTGCCCGTGAGCTCCTCGACCTCCCTTATCGCGTTCAGCACGCCGCGCGTCACGTCCTCAAAAGGCGCCTCGACCGTTGTGGGGGCCTCACCTCTGGCTATCAATCTGAAGCTGTGGTTTAACTTCTCAATGGATATCGCCTTGGTAGTGGTACTCCCACAATCCGTCGCTATAATACTCCTGATTTTTTCCTTATCTATCTTCATGAGAGTCCTCCGATCATGCGAAACTATTTTAAATCCACAGAACCGATATTTTCAAGCCCACGGCGTTTATAGAAATAAACGGCTTTGAGCTGAAGTCAAATAACCAGTTTCCCCTGATAAAAGGGGTTCGATTATAAGGCTCACGGTCTCAGGGATTCCAGTTCATTATGGATTCGGGGCCGACCAATCCTATGCCGTAGTTATCGGGAACTAAAAACTCGGAGGCCACCTCCATCACCTCGTCCAGCGTGATCTCCTCAAACCTCTCGAGCACCTCATCGATGTGAAGAAAATTGAGCTTGTGAAGCTCGTAATTGGCCACCCTCGACATCCTGCTCGAGCTCGACTCCTGTGAAAGGGCGAGGGAACCTCTTACCCTCCCCTTGGCCCTTTTAAGCTCGTCCTCCCTGATCCCGTTCTTGCGTACCTTCTCGAGCTCGTCCAGCAAAACTTTGTAGGCTTTATCGAGATTTCCGGGTTCCAGGGAGAAGTAAACTCCGAAGACGCCGGCGTCCCTGTAAAATTCGAGGAAAGAAGTGACCGAATATACCAAGCCCCTTTTCTCCCTGAGCTCGAAGAAGAGCCTGGAGGACATCCCGTAGCCGAGTATGGAATTCAGGATTATGAAGGGATAGCGCCTTTTGTCGCTGTAAGGCGGAATTCTGACGCCGAGAGAAAAATGGACCTGGTTCAGGGCCGGGCGCGATTCTTTGAAAAATCCGGGCTTCGGAAACTCCCCGTTGCTCCAGCGCGTTCCCTCGTTTTTCGGGAAAGAAAATTTCTCGTTTATCATGGCGACGAGCTCCTCGTGATCGATAAATCCAGCAGCCGCTATGAAGGAGTTCTCGGGCGCTATGGCCTCCTTCCACCTCGCCACGATGTCATTCCTGGTTATGGCCTTTATGGTCTCTGGTTTACCAAGGACCTCGCGTGAAAGGGGATGACCCTCGAAGAGAGCCCTGAACAGGAGAAAGAAGACATATTCCTCCGGGGAATCGACGAATTCCCTGTACTCCTCTAATATGACTCCTTTTTCTTTCTGCAATTCCTCTTCAGGGAAAGTAGGGTTGGAGACGAGGTCTCCTATGAGGTCTACTGCCAGCTCGAGGTCTTCGAAGAGAAAACGCGCGTAAACCGATATGAATTCCTTTGCCGTCGCCGCATCGAGACTCCCTCCCCTGTCCTCCAGTTCAGAAGCTATCTGCCTCGCGTCCCTGTTCCTGGTTCCCTTGAAGAGCATGTGTTCCAGAAAATGGGACACTCCGGCGACCTCAGGGTCCTCGTCGCGGGTACCCTGACGCGTGAAATAACCGAGAGATATTGACCTTATGCCCTCCATGCTCTCGGTGGCCACCACGAGCCCGTTATCGAGAACTGTCTTTCTGTAAGTTTTCTTCGCCAAGGAGTACCTCCATTTTTCTTGCAAAGCCCCTGTCCATGAGGAGAAGGATGCCCACGGGCCTCATCCCCAGGGCCCTGCCGAGCTCATCTTTTTTAGAAAATTCCAGGACCTTGAAGCCGTATTTTTTGCCCTCGCTGTGCCAGCGTTCTTTCTCCCGTGCCGAGAGGTCTTCGGCCAGGATGAGAAGTTTGCCGCGGTTTATGTTTCTCCTGACGGCCTGCCTGCCTGCAGCCAGTCTGCCTGCCCTGCGCGCGAGACCGAGAAGATTTAAAGCTTCCTTCATCGCCCGAGGAGCCTGAGAATGTCCATGATCATTATGAGAGCGATGAGAAGAACTATGAAGCCGAAGCCTATCTGCTGTATTATGGACTGTGCCTTCGGGGAGAGCCTCTTCCCCGTCAGGGCCTCTACGCCGTAAACCAGGATGTGACCTCCGTCGAGGGCCGGAAGGGGCAGTATGTTGACCACGAACAGGTTTATCGAGATGAGAGCCAGCAGGATCAGAAGGCTGAAAAAGCCGTAGCTTTGAGTTTCCTCGATCATCTTGCCGATCATTATGGGGCCCCCGACGCTTCTGACCGAGATCCCGCCGCTTATGATCTTGTAAAAGACGTAAAATATGAGAATGGTGGATTCGGCCGTTTTCTCCGCCGATATCCTGACGACTTCCAGAGGATTGAGCCTTATCTCCAGGGAAGCCACTTTTATGCCGATCTTTCCGATTTTGACTTCTTTGCCGTCCTGTAGCTGTGAGGCGGCCTGAGTCCTCACGACCGCCGACATTACCCTGCCGTCCCTTTCCCACTTTATCTCCAGTTCCTCGTCGGGGTGCTTCTGTACGATGTCGACGAGCTGGCTCCAGGTCTCGACTTTCTGGCCGTTGATCTCGAGAATTCGGTCGCCCGGTTTTATGCCCGCCCTGTAAGCAGGCCCGCCTTTGAGGACCTTGCCCACCACAGGGGGGATGTAGGGGACGATGCCGGGATCCTGATCCTTCTCGAGCCTGAGGGTCACCTGCAGGGTCTCGCCCCTCAGGATCGTTATCCTGTTCTCGCCCTCTTTGAGGGAGTTGAAGAACCAGTTCCAGTTCTCAAAGGGTTTGCCTTCGAGGGCTATGAGTGTATCCTTGGGCTGGATTCCCGCCTCATAAGCGGGGCTGTCGGCTATAACTTCTCCCACGACGTTTCCCGGGAAAGTCGTGATTCCGAAGAAGCCGTAAGCAAAGAGGTAGACGGCGAAGCCGAAGACGAGATTGGCCAGGGGTCCTCCCGAGACCACGAGAAGCCTGTGGGAGACGGGCCTGCTCAGGAATTCATCGGGGCCGAAATCCCTTCCCTCCTCAGGCTCTTCTCCCGCCATCTTCACGTAGCCCCCGAAGGGGATAGCTGAGAGGACGAAATCGGTGTCCCCGCTCCTCCATTTAAGG
>DRBW01000156.1 GCA_011042705.1 Caldifarciminota bacterium | reverse complement strand
GTAAAGGACTCCCACACTCAGGTCTTCGCTGTTCTTTTTCTCGTATATTTCCAGAGATTTCTCGTAAAGATCTTTGGCTTTCCTCAACTCTCCCTTCTCGTAGAGTATATTGGCCAGGTCGTTGAATATCTTGGCTTCGTCTGTTGCTGAGCCTATTTTCGAGGCATAGGAAAGGGCTTCCCTCATGACTTCCTCTGCTTTCGACAGATTCCCAAACCCCCTGTAAAGGGTGCCGAGAGTGAAGAGCTCCGATATCAGGCTGTAAAGGTCATAGTTTTTTTTCTGTAGCTCGAGGCTTTTCTTAATGTGTTCCTCAGCTTCCCGAAGGTTTCCTGTGTCTCTCTTTATAATGCCCAGGTGGTGATAAAACCTCTCCTCGAGAACAGGGTCTCCCTTTCCCTCGGCGAGCTTCAGTCCCTTTTCGGCATAGGAAAGGGCCTCTTTGACCTTTCTTTCATAATAGTAAGAGACGCTCAGGGAGTAATAGATCTTCTCGAGCCCGTATCCGCCCTTTTCCTGAGATAGCTTGGCAGCGAAATTGAAGTAGCTCCTCGCCTTTTTGTAGTCTCCCTGGCTCATATATGCCCAGCCTATCTCGTTCAACACGTCTATCTGGGTCGGCGAATCGAGGTCAGAGAGTATCTTGTGGGCTTCCTCGAAGGAGTCAAAGGCCTCCCAGATCTCTTCCCTTTTCAGGCGGAGTTTCCCTATGTGCCTCAGGACTTCTGCTTTTTTCTCTGGTTCGTCTTTGTAATAGAGAAGGGCGTCCTTATAGTGTTTGAGGGCTCCCTCAAAATATCCGTTTCTCTCCTCGAGCCAGGCGACTTCCAGGAGGAGCTCCTTTTTGTCCTCCTCCTTTCCCAGCTCGTCGGCGAGGTCGAGGGCTGTGATGAAGAAATCCAGAGCTTTGGGAAGGGAGTGCAGCTCCTTGGCCCTTCTTCCCGCCCTGATAAGGTAATAGTAAGACTTATCCTTCTCGCCGCTTTCCGTGTAATGATAGGCAAGGGAGAAGAGGAGGGACTCGTCGCCAGTCTCGTTCAGCCGGTTCTCGAGGTACCTGGCGATCTTCTTGTGTAGCTTTCTCTTCTCCTTTTCGGGAATCCGCTCGATGATGATGTCGGCCAGGATCTGGTTTTCGGGCAGATAAGACCCCTTCTTGTCGGGCGCTACCCTGAGGTATCCGGAGGTCCTGAGCTTCTCCAGGCTCGTGAAGATCTCGGGCTTCTCCCCGAAAAGGCCTTCGAGGACGTCGATATCCAGCGGTTCTTTGAGCAGAGCCGAGACTTTCATTATTTCGAGCTCGAGGTTTTTCAGTTTGGAGATCTTCTGTTTGAGGAGATCGTGAATTCCTTGAGGGATGTCTATTTCCTCGAGGGCCTCTTCGTCGAATTCCCAGCCGCTCTCGCCAAAAACGAGGACGTCGTGCTCGTACAGGTCATAGAGGAGCTCTGTTATCAGGTAGGGGTTTCCGCCGCTTCTCTCCCTGAGCCATTCGGCGAGACGGGAGAGATTTGTGCCCCTTCCAAGAACGGCCTTTACGATCTGGGATGTCTCCTTGAGCGTGAGAGGTGGAAGGACCACCTTGGTGACGAAGGGTTTCTTCTCCAGCTCGTTGAGCCAATCGCTAAAACCGTTCTGCGTGCTCGACGAATAGGCGCCGGCTATAAATATAGGGTCCTCGCCTATGCTGTGGACCAGGTAACGCAGAAAGGCGAGGTCATCGGAAGAGGCGAGGCTGAGGTCGTCTATGATGAGGACGATGATTTTCCTCTGGGCGTTTTCCTTCTCTCTGAGTTTTTCGATTATGCTCTCGAAGAATTTAAACTTGGCCGATTCGTCGCTGGAAGTAGGGCGTTCCACATCGCCCACGAAATCGAGAAAACTTTCCACGAGGGGCGAGGCCTTGCCCTCATAGGATTTCAGGGGGATGAAAAGTACCTTGTGCCCTTCGAGCTGCGATAAAAACTTTATCTCCTCAAGGAATCTCGTCTTACCTATACCCTGTTCGCCTTCCACGAAGAAGGACTGCCCCTTGCCGGCTTTAGCGAGCCTCATGAGGTCTTTGACGGAATCCATCAGGGATTCCCTTCCGACGAAGGGAGAGGAGAGGATAAAGCCTTTTCTTGCCTCCTGGAAACGCGTGGGGGGCTCGATGTCGAATTTGTCCACGACCATCCGGACCACCTCAAAGGCCGAATTGGGCCTCAGGGTGGGAGAGCCGTGGAGCAACTTCAGTACTATGTCCTCAAATTCCTTTGGGATCTGGGAGTTGAGATCGCGAGGGGGCCTTATGTCCCTGTAGAACTGCTTTTTCAGGAGCTCCCCCATCGTCTTCGCCGTGCAGGGTTTCTGACCGGTCAGGATCTCATAGAGCACCACCCCGAGGGAATAGAGGTCAGAACGGGGATCGGGTTTCTGTCCCGTGAAGAGCTCAGGGGCAATATAGCCCAGAGTCCCCCCTGCCGTGCCCGAAAGCTCGAGCTCGTCGGCAAAGCCGAAGTCGAGCAGCTTTATCTCGTAGGAATTCTTTCCTTTCTCGACGACCAGTATGTTCTCGGGTTTTATATCGCTGTGGATCATACCCTTCGAGTGGATGTAGTCCAGGACGTCGAGTATGTCGAGAATCACCCTCAGCAGGTCCTGCGAGAAGCCGTGGAGGACCCTGGTTATGGGGGCGCCCTCCACGAATTCCATGGCCATATAAGAACGGTCCTCGTCAAGGTAGCCGAAGTCGTAAACTTTGACTATCCCGGGATGGTTGAGGTGGATCAATATGTTGAACTCCCTCGACAGCCTCTTTTTGAATTCATTTCCGGGGTTGGAAATCTTCAGGGCGACGATCCGGTTGTTCCTCAGGTCCTTCGCTTTGAATACGGAGCCGAGCTCTCCTTCCCCCACAGGCTCCACGATCTCGTAATCGCCGATCAGGGACCCTCTTTTTACTTTAAGGACAGAGCCCATAAACAGTTAACCTCCCTTCCCTCCGTTAAGGATTTGTATTCACGCCAAAAGCTTTTTCCAGAAATTCAAGGGGCCCGGTCACCCCGGTTTCAATTGCGATTCCGCGCACGACGCTGTAGGGCGTTACGTCGAAATAGGGATTTACGATCTCCAGGTTTTCCGGGGGCTTCTCGAGGATCTCTTCGCTTTTCCCGCTCCGCAACTTGAAGTATCCCATTACTTCCTCCGGCAGGATTTTGAAGCTATCCGCGACGAAGAACACGGGGATGCCCCGATTTCCCGCGTACTTAGCCATCGGAGCCGTGCCCACTTTGTTCACGATGCCTGACTTGAGGAAGGCATCGACGCCAAAAAGGAGCGATGAAGCCCTTCCTTCGATTAAAGAAAAAATGCCCATGTCCGTCGTTAGATAGGTCTTTATTCCCATCCCACTTAGCCTCTGTGCCAGAATAAGGCCTTCTCTCTGTGGCCTCGATTCAGTACATAAAACCTCAAATTTTTTCCCCTTCTCTCTGGCAAGTTTTAAAACCTCCAGCACAGATGACGAAAAAGAGTGTGTCACAACGATGTCTCCATTTTCAATCAAATTTTCTGCATTTTCAAGGCTCTTCTTCCTCGATTTTCTGAAATTATCCACATAGCTGATTATCGATTCTCTTAGTTTTTCCCCATCCTCCCTTTTGTCCTTGTACTGCGCCAGAAGAAAGGCACCGAAGTTGAGGATAGGCGCCATGG
>DRBW01000135.1 GCA_011042705.1 Caldifarciminota bacterium | reverse complement strand
ACGGGGGTCAAGAGATTGCCCAGGGATAAAGTGCTCCTCGTCCAGACCCCCCAGGGCTTCCGCAGGGAGATCCTAGAAAAGGCCTTCGAGATGGCGGGGGAAAGGCTCGGAGAGTTCAGTGACGAATCTACACTGCTCGCCGAGGTTTTAGGCGTGATCCCTGATTTCATCGAGGGTGACCGGGAAAACCTCAAGATCACTTACAGGAGCGACATAGAGATCTTCAAAAATTACATGATGGGCGAGGTTAGATCCGGGTTCGGCTATGACCTGCACCGTCTCGAAGAGGGCCGAAAGCTTTACCTGGGAGGAGAACTAATAGATACCACTTACGGCGCCGTTGCGCACTCTGACGGCGATACCCTCCTTCATTCAATAATAGACGCCATGCTCGGAGCCTCCGGCCTCGGCGACATAGGAAAGCTTTTTCCCGACACCTCTCCGGAATTCAAGGGGATTTCCAGCCTTTACCTGCTCGAAAGAACCAATAAACTCCTTGAAGAAAACGGATTTTGGGTTTTAAATATTGATTCTACGGTGCTTCTTGAGAAGCCGCTGATCTCTCCCTACATCGACAGGATGAAGGGCAACATCTCGGAAGTCCTCGGACTTCCTGTGGAAAGGATCTCGATTAAGGGCAAAAGGGGCGAGGGGATCGGAGCGGTCGGCGAGAGAAAAGCCATCGTGACAATGAGCAGCGTGATGGTAGCCAGAGCCAAGACCAAATATCTTGTTTGAAAGGAGCGTTAAAAATGAGAACGGTTGACATAATCAGGAAAAAGCGCGACGGCAAGAAGCTAAGCGAAGAAGAGATAGCTTCGATTATAAAAGGGGCAGTTACGGGGGATACGCCCGATTATCAGCTCACGGCCTTTTTGATGGCCGTTTATTTCCGTGGAATGGACCTGGAGGAGACGGCTCTCTTCACGAAATACATGATGGAAAGCGGAACAGTAATAGACCTGTCTGAAATAGAGGGACCCAAAATCGACAAGCACTCCACGGGCGGCGTGGGCGACAAGATATCCCTTGTCCTCGCCCCTCTGGTGGCATCGGCCGGAGTTAAGGTGCCCATGATATCGGGAAGATCCCTGGGACACACCGGTGGCACCCTCGACAAACTGGAATCCATCCCCGGCTTCAGGACAAGCTTAACCCAGGAAGAGTTCGTAGAAAGCGTGAAGAAAATAGGGGTGGCGATCGCAGGACAGACGGAGGATCTGGTGCCGGCCGACAGAAAACTCTACTCTCTCAGAGATGCCACGGCAACCGTGGACAGCATTCCTCTGATCGCATCGAGCATAATGTCCAAAAAGCTGGCCGAAGGCATCGATGGGCTGGTTCTCGATGTCAAAACCGGCTCAGGGGCTTTCATGAGGCGTTTCGACGATGCCGAACAGCTGGCGGAGACCCTGATGTCCATCGGGAAGTCCATGGGCAAAAAGATGTTTGCTCTTATTACCGATATGAACCAGCCTCTGGGCAGAGCTGTGGGCAATGCCCTCGAGGTCGTGGAATCCATCGATGTATTGAGAGGAGAGGGCCCCGAGGACGTAAGGGAACTCTCCCTGATCCTCGGTTCCTACATGCTGATCCTTGCAGGCCTGAGCCCCAAGCTCAGCGAGGCCAGGAAAATCCTGGAGGACGCCCTCTCGACAGGAAAAGCCTATGAAAAGTGGGCGGAAATGGTTAAAAATCAGGGAGGAGATCCCGATGCTCCTCTCGCCGATGATTTCACACAGGTCAAGATCATCGAAGAAGTACACTCAACTGAAGAAGGCTATCTGGCCCATTACGATACCTACAAGATAGGAACCGCCGCAGCGCTTCTCGGCGCAGGCAGGGCAAGAGTAGAGGACGTTATAGACCCCAAAGTCGGTATCTACGTTCTCAAAAAGATCGGGGACAAGGTGGAAAAAGGCGTTCCCCTCTTCGAGATAAGAGGCAATGAGGAATCGCGCGTCAAAGAGGCGAAAGCTCTCCTCGAGGAGTGCTACACCGTATGGAAGGAAAGGACCGAGCCGAGAGACCTCGTGTTGAGGGTGATGCGCTGAAGGGCAAAAGGGTTGTCGTCGGGCTCTCAGGAGGCCTCGATTCAACCGTTTCCCTCTGCCTTCTCAAAAAGGCCGGAGCCGTTGCCATCGGTATCACCCTGATCCTCCTCGACCGGCATTCCGACGTGATCGTCCCCCTGATAGAAAAAATAACGGAAAAACTGGGGGTACCGCTGATAATCCTGGACCAGCGAGAAGAATTCAAGAAGCACGTGATAGAATATTTCGTCGCCGAATACAGGGCCGGACGTACACCGAACCCCTGCGGAATGTGCAACAGGCTTGTCAAGTTCAGAGGCCTTTACGAGGCGATGAGGAGGACGAGTTCAGATCTGATCGCCACCGGGCACTACGCCCGCATAGTACAGAAAAACGGCAAAAAATTCATAGCGATGGGAGCTGATCGGAAAAAAGATCAATCCTATTTTCTGGCATTGATCGAGCCCGAACTCCTCGATCATCTCTATTTCCCTCTCGGGGAAATGAGAAGAGAAGAGGTCAGAAAAACTGCGGAAAAAGCTGGTCTCGTTGACCTCATAAGGCCGGAATCGCAGGAGATATGTTTCCTGACGGGCGAGAATTACAGGGATTTCCTGGAGAGGGAGATCGGAAAACGTAAGGGCAGAATTCTTTCGGAAGAGGGAAAGATACTGGGGGAACATGAGGGTTTCTACAGGTTCACGCTGGGTCAGAGAAGGGGCACAGGGGTGGCGGGAGGAAAGAGGCTCTATGTCCTCTCTATCGATCCAGTCACGGGAGACGTTATCCTCGGCGACGAGAGGTCAGCTTACAGAAAATTCCTCGAAGTAAAACTTCTGAACCAGTTTGAGCCCCTGGCCGAGGGGAAAACCTATCGCGTCAGGATCAGACAGAACCACGAGCCCGCGGAGGCTCGCATCCAGAAATTGGATGAGCAGAATCTGCTGGTTTCTTTTGAGATGCCCCAATGGGCACCCGCGCCGGGTCAGATCGCCGCTTTTTATGAGAAAGACATCCTCCTGGCGGGAGGAATTATAGAAAAGGCCTTTAACTAAGTTCCCTCCTCGTCCATGCCGACAAAGCCCACTTTCTTCTGTTCGAGCCCGTGCAGCTTTATCTCACCAAAGCGATTTTCGTACTTCTTTATGTTGTCCTCCAGAGCCTTGAGAAGCAGCTTCGCGTGCTGGGGCGTCATAACTATGCGGGCGTGGACCTTAGCCTTGGGCAGGCCGGGCATAACCCTTGCGAAATCAATAATAAACTCCGAAGGAGAGTGGGTTATCATCGCCAGGTTTGAATAGATTCCCTCTCCTTTGTTCTCATCGACTTCGATCTTGAAAGGCGGTCTTCCTTCCATGTCTTTCCTCCTTTTTGAATAATGATAATGCCGGAGAGTATCACCATCAACCGGAGGACAAGAGAAACCGTTCTACCACGCTTCCTGAGCCCGATCGCCATACCTTGACTTTGTGGGGCCATCTGACTATAATAAAGCCCGCTCGACATAAAGGGAGGTCGATATCATGAGTGAAGGAGACCGATGCAAACACTGTGTCGGACTTCTGTATGTGGATAACTGGTGAGTATCTAAACCCAAAAAGGAGGTAAGATGAATTGAAAAAGGCTCTGGGTACCCATCTGATCCTGGAGTTTTTTGGGTGTGACCCTGGAACCTT
>DRBW01000187.1 GCA_011042705.1 Caldifarciminota bacterium | reverse complement strand
CTGGTTCCAAATGAGGGTCTGATGGAATTCCTCCTTGCCCTCAGGAAAAGAGGTATACCGATCGGCCTCGCCTCATCTTCTCAGCTCAACCAGATCAACTTCATCCTCCGTAAACTCGGACTGAGGGAATTCTTCTCCGCCATAACCTCCGGCGAGGAGGTATCGGAAGGGAAACCCGAGCCGCAGATATATCTCGAGACCGCGAGGAGGCTCGGTGTACCCCCTGAAAGATGTGTGGCCATCGAGGACTCAAGAAACGGCCTCATTTCGGCCAAAAGGGCCGGGATGAAAGTCATCGCCTACAGAAACGACTTCGGCCTGGACGTCGACATGAAGATAAATTCTTTTCTGGAGCTTAAAGACCTGAAATTCCTCGAAGAATTCGGTCTGCTTGAGGACTGAATGGAAAGGGAACGCCTATTCACAGAAGGTTCCGTTAAACTCCTCATATCCGAGAAGGAACCCGTGTTTTACAACCCCCGGGGTGCTCTCGCCCGGACTCTCGGCGTGCTTGCCCTCCGTGTGCTCCGCGATAACTTCGGCGAAGCGATAATCGCGGCCGATGCCTTCACCGGGAGCGGGATAAGGGCTATCAGGTATGTAAAAGAGGGCGGAGCCCTGAGGGTCTATGCCAACGACTCATCCCCCTTCGCACTGGAGGTTGCCGAAAGAAACGCCCTCCTGAATAAGGTGCGGTCGAGAATAAAGTTCTCGTCAAGGGAGAGCATAAGGTTTCTCTGGAGCCTCAAGGAAAGAGAGGTCTTTCCCCATTTTCTTGACATAGACCCCTACGGGTCTCCTGCCCCCTTTATGGAGGCAGCCCTGCTTGCATCGAGAATAGGGGGATACGTTTACATAACGGCAACAGACCTGGCGCCCCTCTGCGGTATCAGGAGAGAAGCTGCCTTCAGAAACTACGGCGCCCTCACCGCCAGAACTGACTTTTGCCACGAGGCGGGAGCCCGGATAGTCATCGGAACAGCCCAGAGGATAGCGGGAAGACACGCCTCCCTTTTTCGCCCCCTCATGACCTACTACGACGGCTCTGCCCTGAGGATCCTCCTCCGGACCGAAAGGGGTAGGGAGAATTTCCCGGGGGACCTCATCGGCTTTACAGCTCACTGCCCCAGATGCAAGCACAGAACTGGCTTCCGCATGAAGGGCAAATGGACGGTCCGATGCGAAAAGTGCAGCACAGAACTGGAGATAATTGGTCCCCTTTGGCTCGGCGACCTGCACGACAGGGAATTTTTAGAGAGGTTAAAATCAAAGGCAGCGGAGTACGACGGCAGAGAAGGCAGAAAAATAGCAGGATTACTTGATAAAATGGAGGGCGAGATCGGAATGCCCCCTTATTACTTCGATATAGCCAGGGTCTCCGATATGATCGACGTTCGGACGCCGTCAACGGAGAAGGTGATAGAGCTTCTGAAAAGGGCGGGGTTCAGGGCCTCGAGGACACACTTCAACGGACGCGGAATCAAAACCGATGCCTCCATCTCGGCCCTTGCCGATTTGATGCCCCGGGCGCTGTGAGTTAAAATAGAAAGGCGATGAAAAGAATCCTCCTCGCCATACTGATCCTCGCCGGATGCGGGCACAAAGCTCCGCCACCCGGAAAACCCGATGTGGACGGACCTGAAGTCAATATACTTTCGCCACAAGATGGTTCGATGGTCAGCGGGCAATTCAAGGTCGTGGTCAGGGCCGAGGATAAAAGCGGGGTCTCGCTGGTAGAGCTCTACGTCGGCGGAGAGAAATTCGGTGCCGATTCCGTTTCTCCCTTCGAGTTCATCCTGAATGCCGATTCCATTCCCGATAGTCTCGTTTCACTCATGGCAAAAGCCAGGGACAACTGGGATAACTGGGGCAAATCGCCAGCCGTGAAAATAAGGATAAAAAAGGAGAGCGAAAATGATAAAAACCCGGGTAATTAGGGTCGGAAACATAGAGATCGGCGGGGGAAAGAAACTCGTGCTCATCGCCGGACCCTGTGTGATCGAGTCGGAGAAAATCGTGATGGAAACGGCGGAAAGGATCAAGAAAGTAGCCGACCGGCTCGGCATTGACTTTATCTTCAAGTCCTCCTATGCCAAGGACAACCGATCGAGCGTCGAATACTACTACGGCCCTGGCGTGGTAAAGGGCACGGAGATCCTGAAAAAGGTGAAGGAAGAATTCGGTGTCCCGGTCCTTTCCGATGTCCACTACCCGGACGAGGTCCCCATTGCCGCTGAAGTTCTGGACGTCCTGCAGATCCCCGCCTTTCTCTCGATGCAGACAAGATTGACTCTGGCCATTGCCAGAACCGGCAAGGTCATAAATGTCAAAAAGGGCCAGTTTCTCGCACCTCAAGATGTTAAAAACATTATCGGGAAGATCGAATCCACCGGGAACCACAACATACTGCTCACCGAAAGGGGAACTGTCTTCGGCTATCACAACCTGGTCGTCGACATGCGCTCCTTCAGGACGATGCAGAAGACCGGGTACCCTGTGGTCTTCGACGTCACCCATACCGTGAGGGTCTACGGGATACCGTCGAAGGATAAAAGGGGCGGTCAGCCCGAGTTCATCGCCCCCCTGGCGCGAGCCGGTGTGGCCGCCGGAATCGATGCCATTTTTATCGAGACCCACCCAAAACCCGAAGAGGCCCTGTCCGATGCCGCCAGCATGCTGCCCCTCGACGAGCTCGAGCCCCTGCTCGAAAAGCTCCTGGAGATCGATAGAATCGTGAAGGAATACTGAGTCAAAGCCCGGCTTCCTCGAGCAGGCTTCTGATGAAATCGTAGCTGTGGCCGCGGCGGGAGAAGTAGGAGATCAGTTTTTCCCTCTTCTTCCTCCCATCCATTCCCTTCCAGCGCCCGATTAATCTCAGGGCCTTCTCGGCCGCCTCCTTTCTGACAAAATCCTCGTCGTAAATCTCATCGAGGACCCTCCTCGCTTCATCGCCCTTTATGCCGAATTTGCCGAGCTCATACTCTATCAGCCTCTTCCCCCAGAGCTCCTTCATTCTGCTCCTGACGAGAGATCTGGCGAAATCGGCATCGTCGAGAAGCCCGGCCCTCTCGAGATCGGCAAGGACTTCCTCCACCTCGGCTTCCCCGAAGCCCTTCCTCCTGAGCCTGTCTGCGAGTTCCTTTTTCGATCGAGATCTGAATTTCAGAAGGTAAAGGGCATAATCCCTGGCTTTTTTAAACCTTGGCATATTGACTTATCCCTCTCATTGCTATATATTAAGGCTCAACCCGGTACATATAAAGCTACAAACGTATGTGAAAAGTTGACTTAAAGAGGGGAGATAATTTATTATTACTGCCCACGACGGAGGATTGGAGAATGCGTACGTATTTGCCTAAAATTGACGAAATAAAGCGGGATTGGTGGCTCATAGATGCTGAGGGCAAACCTCTCGGCAGGCTCGCTTCCAGAATCGCCCTCCTTCTTGAGGGCAAGAGGAAGAGGATCTACACCCCCCATATTGACACCGGCGACTTCGTGGTCGTCATCAACGCCGAGAAGGTAAAGCTGACCGGGGGAAAGCTCGACAAGAAGGTCTATTACCACCACTCCACCTATCCCGGAGGAATGCACACGAGAACTGCGAGAGAGCTCCTCAACAGGTTCCCCGAGAGGGTCATTCAGCTCGCCGTGAGGAGAATGCTGCCCAAAAACAAACTCGGCAGAAAAATGTTCAGGAGGCTTAAGGTTTACCGGGGGCCGGAGCATCCCCACT
>DRBW01000236.1 GCA_011042705.1 Caldifarciminota bacterium | reverse complement strand
GGAAAAGCCCTGCTGGTATCCCTCAGCGTGCTCTTTTCCTTCTTCACCTCTGTCGTGCTCAACGATTTCAATGACCTCTCGATAGACGGCTTGAACCACAAGGAAAACCCGCTGAAGGACGATATTGAGAGCTATGGATACCGGCTTGCCGGATTCACTTTCCTCCTCATCTCTCTGATCCTCGCCCTCTGCGCTGGTTATAGGATGTTCCTTATAGTCCTTCTGGGCAACGTGTTGCACTTCACCTATTCCTCTCCCCCTTTCCGCCTCAAGAGGTTTTACCCCCTTTCGGTGTTTCTCCTCGCAGTGGGAGCCCTTCTCGCAGCAATCGCCGGCTTTGCCGTCTACGAATCGGCACGGCCCCTCCTCGCCTTCCCGCTAAAAGCCTCACTTTTCATAGTGATTCCCCTTTTCCTGTCGCTCAACTTCAGGGATCTCACTGACTTCGAGGGAGACATGGCGCATGACGTGAGCACCCTTTTCACCCTTCTCGGACCTGCGAAGGGAAAATGGGCGGCGGCTCTTCTGATATTTCTCGGATACCTGAGCACATCCCTCATCCTGGGTTATCTCCCGCTCCTCTTTGTCTCCGTTCCCCTGGGAATCCTGAGTGCCCTCGTCGTTCTCAGAGAACCTTTCAGGGAAAAGCACATTTTCTTCATCTATTTCCTCTTCGTGGCGGCTCTCTCGGTCCTTTTCAACCTGAAGCCCGAGGTCCTCATCGGATAGAGGGTCCTGTCTTCCTCTGAAAGGCCTCTGCCTTTAAACTTATGAAAACTTTTTCAAGGAGGTTTAAAGATGGCCTTCTTCGTGGCACGGGACGATGAGATCAAGAGCGGAAAAACGACGGACATCTACTTCGTCAGGACCGAGGAAATCCTGAGGCAAAAAGGCGTTCACAAAAGAGTGACGGCCGAATTCACGGTGTCCAGCTTGCCCTCATCTTACGAATGGGCGATATTTGGAGGGCTCGCCGAGGTTATCGAACTCCTCGAGGGCAGGGAAGTGGATCTCTATGCCCTTCCAGAGGGAACCCTCTTCAGGAACAGGGACGCAAGGGGAATCCCCGTTCCCGTCATGGTCATAGAGGGCGATTACCTGAACTTCGCCGTGTTCGAGACGCCCGCTCTGGGGTTTATTTGTCAGACCTCGGGCATAATGACAAAGGCGGCGAGGGTGCGGAAGTCCGCCGGCGATGCCATCGTGTTGTCCTTCGGTATCAGGCGGATGCATCCATCCATCGCTCCCCTCATCGACAGGGCGGCCTACATAGGGGGCTGTGATGGCGTATCGAGCGTCAAGGGGGCCGAATTCCTGGGATTGAAACCTTCCGGGACCATGCCACACTCGCTGATCATCGTGATGGGAGAGGAAGAGGCATGGAGGGCCTTCGACGAGCTGATGGGCGAGGACGTTTCCAGGATCGCCCTCATCGACACGTACGGCGACGAAAAGAACGAGGCGATAAAGGCGGCGGAGACAATAAGGAATTTGCTCGCCGTGAGGCTTGACACGCCCGGGTCGAGGCGGGGTGACTTTCCGGCGATCATACGGGAAGTCCGATGGGAGCTCGATATAAGGGGCTTCACGAAAGTTGGCATCTTCGTGTCGGGAGGGCTCGACGAGAACACGATCCCGCCGCTCCTCGAAGCCGGCGCCACGGGTTTCGGCGTGGGCACGAGCATCTCAAACGCTCCGACCATCGATTACGCCATGGACATCGTAGAGGTGGAGGGAGAGCCACGGGCCAAGAAGGGAAAATTCGGCGGCAAAAAGAAGGTCTATCGCTGCGAGAGCTGCCTCAACTACGTCGTGACGCACGGCGAAGTTCGCCCATCGAAGTGTCCCATTTGCGGCGGCGAGATGAGGGAAGCCCTGGTGCCCTACCTCAGGGCGGGAAAAGCGGTAAGGGAACTCCCTTCTATCGAGGAAATGAGGAAATACGTCCTCGATCAGCTCGAGAAGGTGGAACCCTGATCTCCCCGCGCTCACTTACCGGGCCAGACCAACCGGGAGGAATCAGGTCTGCTTCGGCCTCGCGAAAACCATCCTGCCGGCCTCTGTCTGTAGCACCGAGACCACTATGCAATTTATGTCCCTTCCCATGAACTGATAGCCGTTCTCCACGACCACCATGGTGCCGTCGTCGAGATAGCCCACGCCCTGGGTCTCTTCTTTTCCCCGTTTCACCACTTTCACCTTGATCTCGTCACCGGCCATTATGACGGGCTTCAAGAGGAAGGTGAGCTCGTTCACGTTCAGCACCCTGATTCCGTGAATATCGGCAATCTTCTTCAGGTTGTAATCGGTGGTTATGATCTTTGCCTTCTTCGCCTTGGCGAGCTCGATGAGCTTCAGGTCCACCTCCTTTATTCTCGGGAAATCGTCAGAAATTATGTGGATGCTGATGGTGTCCAGCTGCTGCATTTCCTTTAAAACGTCCATTCCCCTCCTCCCTCTGGTCCTCCTCACATGGTCCTTGGAGTCAGCGATCCTCTGAAGCTCCTTAAGGATGAATCTCGGCACCAGAATTTCTCCCTCCAAGAAACCGCTCTTGGCCACTCCCAGGATCCTGCCATCTATGAGCACGCTCGTATCGAGGATCTTGGAAGAACAGGACGCCGTCGTCACCCTGGGCCTCAGGAAAAGGTTGAGTATCCTGAGCTCGTGCCTCTTGTGATAGGCGAAGCTACCGAAGAGGTAAATGCCGATCAGGTTCATCGTCACATATACCCAGAAACTCGCGGGCCTCATGAAGGGAAGCTGCGTAATAATGAAAGCCAGTATGCTTGAAATGACCACAGCCAGGGCTATCCCCACATAAAAAGCCAGCACATCACGGGATCTCTTTGTGGAGATGAAATATTCGATGCTGAAAACCACCAGGCTGATCACCACAGCACCGAGGGTGCTGACTTCGTTGGTAAAACCGGACTCGAGACCCGCATATCTTATGAAAAACACCATCAATATGAAGAAGAACAGCCTGTAAAAAGCTACCCAACGCATATCTCTATCACCTCGTTTATGTCATTTATGCCCACAATTTCGATTCCGGGATCACCCTCGATCTTCGACCCGGCGGGGACAAAGGCTCTCTTCATACCCATCCTTCGGGCCTCCCTCAACCTCTGGGTGAGTCCCCTGACGGGCCTTATCTCTCCGCCGAGCCCAACCTCCCCCACAAAAAGGTCGGTCCCGGAAAGCGGACTCTTTTTCCGGGAGGAGACTATGGCCACGGCGACGCCGAGGTCGGCGGCCGACTCGTTTATCCTTATCCCTCCCGTGACATTAATAAAGACATCGGATTTTCTCAGAAGCATGCCGGTCCTCTTCTCAAGGACGGCGAGCAACATCGAAAGGCGCTTCACGTCATAACCCGTGGCAGTTCTCTGAGGAACTGCGAAGGGGCTTGACAGGACAAGTGCCTGAACCTCGACAAGAAGAGGCCTGACGCCCTCGAGAAGGGCGGTCAAGGCCACCCCGGTCCTCTCCCTCCTCTCCCCCGATATAAAGAGAAAGGAGGGGTTCTCCACCTCCACGAGCCCTCTATCCCCCATCTCAAAAACCCCGATCTCGTCCACCGACCCGAACCTGTTCTTTATGCTCCTCAGTATCCTGAGCCCCGACGTCCTTTCGCCCTCGAAGAAGAGGACTGCATCGACCATGTGCTCGAGGGTTCTCGGCCCGGCGAGGGTCCCGTCTTTCGTCACGTGCCCGACTATGATGACGGTACAGCCCGTCTTCT
>DRBW01000171.1 GCA_011042705.1 Caldifarciminota bacterium | reverse complement strand
GTGGAAACCATAGGCAAGATCGGCGGACCCATCGGCATTTTCAGCAAAAGCTATGGGTTAGCGGTCAATAAGGCCCTCAGGCTGCCCCTCGCGACCGTAGTGATCTTCGCCAATCTGTGGGTGGTCTCCTTCGCCCTCACCACTCTCGACACCACCAACAGGCTCGGCAGGTTCGCCTGGACGGAGATCCTCGATCCTCTCAGAAAGAAAAGCGCGAGCCTGTACAGGATCCTGTCGAACAAATGGATCGCGTCCCTCTTCGTGGCAACTCTGGGGATCTGGCTGGCCTGGGGCGGAGCCTGGAAAGTGATCTGGCCGGCCTTCGGCGGCACGAACCAGATGCTCGCTTCAATAGCTCTGATGACCGTCTCCCTCTGGGTCGTTAAAGAACTCAACGCCAGTTTAAAGCAGAGGCTTCAGGTGATAATCCCCGCCTTTTTGCTCTGGGGAACTATACTTGCAGCTCTCCTCTGGTATCTCATCGCTGCGATCCCGGTTTACCATACCAAAAATCCGACCCAGAGCTACCTGATAGGCGCCATCGTGGTTATTGAGATAATTCTCAACCTTATGCTTCTTTCTGAGTATTTCAGAGCATCGAGGAGGAAAAGTTGATTATAAAAGGCAGAATAGTCGATTTTCCCTCGAGAGGCGAGGTGAGGGAAATAAGGGAAGGTTATATAGTGGTGGACGACAAAGGCAAAATCGTCCGCATCGGAGCCGGTATGCCCACAGCGCAGGACGAAGTGGTCGATTACACCGGTATGCTGATCCTGCCGGGCTTCGTTGACATTCACTCCCACATACCTCAGCTCGACGCCCGGGGGAAATATGCGAAGGACCTGCTTGACTGGCTGAACAGGTACATATTCAGGGAGGAAAAGCGCTTCGAAGAGGAAGCAATCGCCCGCGAGGTCTCCGGGAGGTTTTTCGAGGAAGTGCTGAGAAACGGCATAACGACGGTGATGGCACTCTCCACAGTGCACAAAAGGGCCACCGACATCGCCTTTCAGGAGGCCGAGAAGGCCGGATTGCGGGCGATAATAGGCAAGACCATGATGGACTACAACTCTCCCGAATTTCTAAAAGAGGACACGGACCAGGCGCTGAAGGACAGCATCGAGCTTATAGAAAAATGGCACGGAAAGGACGGAAGGCTTTTCTACGCCTTAACGCCGCGGTTTGCCGTCACGTCCACCGAAGAACTGCTCAGGAGAACGGGCGAGGCCGCCCGCAAATACGACGTCTACATTCAGACTCACCTCTCGGAAAGCCCCGGAGAGGTGGAACTCGTCGAGATGATGTTCCCCTCATACAGAAGTTACACCGATCTCTATTACAGGACCGGGATCCTCGGGCCCAGATCGGTGATGGCCCATTCGATACACCTCCTCGACGAAGAATTTGAACTTTTAAAGAAAACGGAAACGAAGGTCGCCCATTGCCCTGCGGCCAATTTGTTTCTCCATTCTGGAAGGATGGACCTGAAAAAAATGAAGGACTTCGGGATAACTCTCGGGCTCGGATCCGATGTGGGAGCGGGGCCCTATTTCTCGCCCTTTCAGTTGATGAGGGACATGTACTACCTGAATCAGCTCTCCCCCTCCGAAGCATTCCATTACGCCACACTGGGCGGGGCAAGAGCCCTCTCGCTTGACGACAAAATAGGGACGCTCGAAGCCGGAAAGGAGGCGGATTTCGTCGTGATCGATCCTTCGGACCTTTATCCGGCTGATGAATCGATTGACGAGATCCTCTCACAACTTATGTTCAGGGGCGACGACAGGCAGATCAGGGCGACCTATGTCAGGGGGCGAAGGCTTTACGGGAAATGAACCCGGACATTCTCAAAATTTTCTCGAGGTTTTTCAGGGAACGTTCGACGGAATACCTTAAGTTCGAGCTGAGAGAGCTGGAAAGCCTCTTCGGAATGCTCCTCTATTCCTCGCTCGTCGGTTATCCCGCACCTCCGACTTTCCTGACCCTGAGATTGCTCCCCCACCTCGAAGGGGAGCTCAGGGCTATGGTCGACAGGCTCTACAGGGAAGATGATCTTTTCGGAGAGCTGACAGGACTTTTCGATATAGGATGAAAAAGAGCGTGATAATTCTCGGAAAGGGAGGGGTCGGCAAATCCAGCCTCGCCGTCGCCCTTGCCCTGAGAGCCTCAGAGGCCGGTTTACATGACAGATTCCTGGTCTCCTTCGACCCTGCTCACAACATAGGAGACATCCTGGGCGTGAGTTTGACGGGGAAACCAGAGAAGGTCGAAGAGGGCTTCATTATATGGGAGATCGACCTCGAGAGGGCGATAAAGGATTACCTGGAGGAAACGGGCAGGGAGATAAGACGAGCTTTCAGGGACCTCTCGGCCTTCAACCTGGAGGGATACATCGACATATTATCGCTTTCCCCCGGAACCCTTGAGCAGGCTTCTTATCTCGTTTTGAAAGACCTGCTCATGGGCGAAGGTAACCTCCTGATAATGGACATGCCGCCCACGGGTCTCGCCCTCAGGATCCTCGCACTGCCCTGGACTAATAGCTTCTGGCTCGATAAGCTCATAGACCTGAGAAAGGCGATAGTCGAAAAAAGAAAACAGCTCTCAAAAATCGAAGGACGCGGGCAGGCCGAAGACCCGCTGCTCGGCGAGCTCATAAAACTGAAAGAAGAATCGGAGAAAACCGCCCGGATGATAGGGGAAAGCCTGCTCATTTTTATAGTGGAGCCCGAGGACCTCTCCATCAACGAGGCGAGGAGGGCGATGAAGTCCCTCGAGCTCCTCGGCCTTAAACCCCATTTCTATGTCGTCAACAAGCTCGGGAGGCCCCCTTATCCTCCTCGTTCGCCCGATTACTTCGCCGGCATCGAAAAGGTGGAGATACCCTGGATCGATGGCGATCTAACCCGTAAAATGGGCGAGTACCTGACTCCCATTCTGGAGGCGCTGGCATGAAAGTCCTGGTGATGGCCGATATATCATCCCCCCATACGCTGCGATGGATAAATGCCCTGAAGGAAAGGGGCCTCGAGACCTGGGTGCTGAGCCTCGAACAGCCTGACGGACCGGTGGAAAACCTCGTGCAGATAAAAACGGCCATCAGATCGACGAAGTTCAGGTACATCCTGAACCTCCGCCCGGTGAAAAAGGCCATAGAGGATATAAATCCAGACCTGTTGAATCCGCATTTCGCTCAGAATTACGGACTGCTCGCCGTGCTTTCGGCGGCCGGAAGGCCCATCTTCCTGTCAACCTGGGGCTCTGACCTGCTGGTGATACCCCGAAAAGACAGGATTAGAGAAGCAATAACGCGCTGGATATTGAACAAATCCGACAAGATACTGGTGGATGCGCTGCTCATGAGGGACGTTCTCCTCAAACTTTCCGTCCCTCCCCACAAAATAACGGTGATGCCCCTCGGAGTCGAAAGGGACGTGAGGCTCCGGGAAGTCCGCAAACCTCCCGAGGACCCTCCCCTCCTCCTCTGCACGAGGAGGCTCGAGCCCGACATGGACCCCCTGACCATACTAAAAGCTGCCCGATTGCTACACGAGCGAGGAATCGCTTTCAGGCTCCTTTTCACATCGAGGGGAAAACTCGAGATCGAGCTCAAAGACAGAGCCCGGGAATGGGGAATTGCCGAAGACGTTGACTTCACCGGGTGGCTCTCGAGAGACGAGCTCATCGAGACCATATCGAATGCCCATTATTTCCTGTCGGCATCATTGACCGATTCCACATCGGTATCGCTCCTCGAGGCAATGGCACTGGG
>DRBW01000142.1 GCA_011042705.1 Caldifarciminota bacterium | reverse complement strand
TCGGAAGCACGCAGTATCCCCCTTGCTCTTCCCCTGAAGACCCTGGTGTCGTGAGCTTCCAGTTGCCGGCTAAATCCGCCGTCGTGCAGGAGGGAGAAAAGAAACCTGCAGCCCGGAAGTTCCTTTCTTATCTCCTCCCTGATATTTATGAGGCGGGGAAGGAGCCTCCTTATCTCGTCGATCCTGGAACCGGGCAGCATCGCTATATGGGGGACATCGCCGTCCCTTTCTACCTCATCGCTGTCCTCGCTGAGTATGTCGATGAGTGGGTGGCCCACGTATTCGGCCCTGACTCCCTTCTTCCTGAGGAAATCCTCCTCAAAGGGAAGTATGACCAGTGCCCTGTCGATGTACTTGCGGAGGAGATGGGTTCTCCAGGTTCCCCATGCCCACACCTGAGGGACTATGTAGTAGACGGTTTTGATCCCCGCGTTGTGAAGATAATGGGCGAGTCGCAGGTTAAAACCGGGATAATCGATGAAGACGGCGAGGTCAGCCTCTTTTATGGCCTTTCTCACCAGGGTTTTCATAATGTCCAGTACCTGTTTGATGTGCAGGAGGGCCTCCTGGAATCCAACAATAGCGAGTTTTTCGGGTGGGATCAGGATCTCGACGCCCTCTTTTGCCATCTCGGGTCCTCCGAGGCCCAGGAATCTCGCGTCGGGAAGGAGTTTCCTGAGTTCCCTGACGAGCCTCGCCCCGTGGATGTCACCCGATGGTTCTCCCGAAGATAGAAATATGACGGGGTTTCGGCGGGGAGTTCGCATGTCTCAGTGGAGAAGAAGGATGCTGTATCTCCTTTCGGTCTTTCTGCCCCTCAGGAGGACCCTGTAGATTCCCGATGGGAGCGATGCAGTTCCCGGCACGGTCAGGTTGCTCTCCCCGCGTCCGATCCCGATGCCCGGGACTTTCAGGATTGTCCTGCCATCAGCCCTGAATAAGAACAGATCAACGAAGTCGTCTGGCACAGAGGCGGGTACCGGGAGGGATGGCGCCCTGCACAGGAGGAGTTTCCCGGAGGTATTATGAATCGGCTTGCTCGTGAGCCTGGTTTCCTTAGCGGATACCCAGGGTGGAATGTAGAGCACAGCCGAGCTGTCAGAAGGCACCCTTAAGGAGGGCTCCCCCTCGCAGACGTACTCGAGATACCAGTGGTTTCCGCTGAGAGCCGTTGCATCCTGAATTCCTATGGTCTCGTCGGAATAGCTTTCCATGTGAAGATATAGAAGCTCTATGTAACCCGTTGGCGTGAGGATGACCTCAAAGGTGTTCCTTCCAGAAAGTCCCACGATGGGAACCATGTGGTACTCTATGACCGTGTAACTTCCGAAATTTTGATAATACACGCCTGCCACTGAGTCCTCGGGATTCAGATCGCTCCAGTAAAGGGCGATCAGGTCTCCCACATCGTATATGTGGGTGGGCAGACATTCGTTTTCTATACCCACATACTGATCGGCGAAATAGATCAATCCGTTTGATCCGATAAAGGCGTAATTGTAAAGAGCGTCGTAAAATGGAAAGGAGAAGGGCAGGTCTATGGCCACGTAATCGTCATCGCCGAGGTCAAGGCGAGTCCCTGTTTCAGTGATGTCCTCCCAGTGAAAATAGAGGGGATCGCCGTCCTTTGTGGCGAGAAAAAGATATCCGTATCCGTCGGGTCCTCCGAAGGAGAACAGGTAGCATAACTGCAGAATCGTCAGGAACATCTTAGATTCATAATATCCCGCCCTTCTCCCTTTGTCAAGGTCAGGGGCTCAGTGCTTTAGAGCTCTGGAGATGAAATATGCCAGACCTCCGTAAATCAGGAGAACTCCGATTATCAACATTATGATTGCTGAAAGATTCATTGTTCTTCCTTCCCCTTTATGCTCATCAAAACGATGGATAAAACTAAGAGCAGGAGGACAAGAGCGAATCCGACGTTGGTGGTCCACCTGGGATAATCACCGTAGCCCTTTGTGATGACCTTTTTCAATTCCCAGATGAAGGAGAAGCCGAGTATGATTGGCGTTATGAACTTGATGCAGATATCCCACCACTTGCCGATCTTTATCTCCGAGACTTCGTTTATGTATTCCCGCATCCTCGATGCCTTGAAGACGTAACCGACGATGATCGCTTCCATGAGCCCCACGAAGGTCAGGACGAAGCTGCAGGTGAAGTAGTCGAAGATGTCGATCCAGTAATAGCCGCCCTGGGTCGTGAAGAATAGCCCGCCCAGGAAGCCGAAGAGGACCACGAGGGGGAGGACCTTTTTCCTGGCAAATTTCCATTTATCCATAAAGCCAGCGGCAAAGGGTTCCACCTGGGATATCTGGGAATCGATGGAGAGGGTGAGAAGGAGAATGAAGAAGATCACCCCGAAGAAGGGCGCCGCGAAGGGCATCTTGCTGATGGCCGTCGGGTAAGTGATGAAAGCGAGTCCAAATCCAGAGGAGATCACGTTGGGTACCTCAAGCCCCATGGTCTGTGCGAGGTATCCGAGGGTCGAGAAAACGGCGAAACCTGCAAAGAAGGCCGTTCCAGCGTCTGCGAGGGAGATGATGAATGCGTTGTTGGCGATATCCGATTCCCTGGGAAGGTAGCTCGAATAGATTATGAGCGACCCCATGGCAAGACTCAGAGAGAAGAAGACCTGGCCGTAAGCCGCGAGCCACGGACCCGTGTTGAGCAGGGCCTTGAAGTTGGGAGTCAGGTAGTAATTGAGGCCTTTTACCGCACCGGGGAGAGTCAGGCCGCGGATGACCATTATCACAAGGATTATCCAGGGGATGGTTACGGTCCAGTAGATCTCCTTGGAGATGCTTTTGGTTCCCCTGCGGAGGTAGTTATAGGACCAGAGCCATGAAAGGGCGAGACCTATTACTATCGACCAGTTTATGGCGCCCAGCTTACCCGGCCCCGGTGATAATTTCAGGAAGTCATTGTAAAAGAAAGCCCTGGGATCAGCTCCCCAGCTCAGCTTCAGCGAGTAGTAGAGGTAATTCCAGACCCACCCCATTATCACGGAGTAATAGAGGAAGATTATCATGACGGCCAGGAGTGCGAGCCAGCCCACCCATTCGAGTTTTTTTCGGATCCTGGCGAAGGCCTGGGGCGCGCCCGCCTGGAATATACGTCCAACTCCGAGCTCCAGCATCACCAGGGGTATTCCGGCGGTGATGAGGGCGACGAAGTAGGGGATGAGAAATGCACCACCTCCGTATTGATAGGTGACATAGGGGAATCTCCACACATTTCCGAGACCTATGGCTGCACCTATGGAAGCGAAAATAAAATCGCTCCGCCTTTTCCATCTTTCTCTCTCTTCCATAGAATCCCCCTTTTTGGTTGAAGAGGAAGCCTCCTCGAGAAAATTATAAGTTTCCCGAAAATAAAGTCAAGAAAAGGGCGCGATTACACCACATTAAGCGTTTCCGTAGCGCAGCAGAGAACAGACAGTACCTCCGCCCCTGGCTAAATTGCTCGATCGAACCTCGATAACCCTTTCAGCCGATCAGCTTATCAGTAGGGCACTCCCTTTTCCTGTATGTTGCGGGCAAGATCCTCTATGTAAGGAGGAATCAGCCCCTTTTCGTTCAGGATCTCCCTGATTCTCTCTGTGATTTTCGGTGTGTTTATCTCCATCGGACAGTATTTCACACAGCGTCCGCAGAGGGTACATGTGAAGGCCATGGGGGCGGCCTTCTCGAATCCACCGCTCACATAGGCTGTCCAGGGGATGCCTATTCCGCCCATGTACTTGTAGCCCCAGTAGCCGGTCGTGAGGGGATAGACGGGACACTCGTACATG
>DRBW01000061.1 GCA_011042705.1 Caldifarciminota bacterium | reverse complement strand
GGTATAACATACCCGTGGCTCCTTACAACCCTCCTCCCAATGCTTCTCAGTACGGCGGAAGCATAGCTCTCAATTCGGGAGATGCGAGGATGCAGGATGTCACGTATAAAGATGGCTTTATTTTCGGCACTCTGGGAGAGGAAAATCCTTTTTATTCGGGTTATTGCGCTTCCCGGTATTTCAGGCTTGATACGGCTTTCTCCGTGATCGAGGACATCTCGTACGGCGACAGCGGTTACAATTATATTTACCCGAGAGTTGCGCCGGCGAACTCTTTTGTTGCGATGGTCTTCACGCGTTGCGGTCATACCGAGTTCGCCGGAGTTAGATATACGACAAAAGCCTTGAATGCGACGGCTTTCGATCCCAGCACACTGATTAAGGCAGGGGAAGCCTATTATGTGCTTCTCGATGGATCCGGAAGAAATCGATGGGGCGACTACTCGGGAGCCTATCTCGATCCTTCGGGCAACAGCGTCTGGGTGTGTGGGGAGTATGCATCCACGAACAACCAGTGGGGAACGTGGGTGGCGAGGGTGGCCCATCAGACCGGTGACACCGTGCCGCCCCCGGCTCCGACGCTGCTTTCGCCTTTCCACATGTCCCACATAAATCAGACACCCGTTACATTTCGCTGGAGCGGAGTTCAGGACAATTCGGGCATCTTCCGGTATGAACTTCAATATGCCGTCGATCCGTCTTTTAACGGGGCAACGACCGTTAATTCTGCCGATACGACCTGTTCCGTGGTCCTCTCCGACACGATCTATTACTGGAGGGTAAGGGCTGTCGACGGAGCGTATAACACAGGAAGCTGGTCGAGCACATGGCTGTTTACGCTGGATACACATCCACCGGGAGTTCCCGCCCTGATATATCCCCCCAACGGTTCATACCTTGCCACTGCCGATGTGACTTTCCAATGGGGATCTGTGGCCGATCCGGAGCCGGGCGCAAAACTTTCCCCTGTTCGATATGTCATCGAGATAAACGGCATCTCAACGGGGAATACCATCTGTGACACGACCGATACCTGCTCATACCAGGTAGTGCTTCCTGAGGACATCTACACGTGGCGGGTCAGGGCCTTTGATGTGGCGGGAAATGAGGGCACTTTCAGCTCTTCCGATACCTTCGGGATAGACCTGACACCTCCCGGCTTGCCCCTCCTCATATCGCCCGACGACGGCGCAATTCTCAACGACAGCAATCCCCTTCTGATATGGCACAGCTCCTCCGATAACCTGAGCGGCGTCCATCACTACGAGGTCGAGGTAGCTCAGGATCCCTCCTTCACGGGCTCGAGCCTTTTCTCCTCTGCCGATACGTTTTTAACGGTTCCATCGGCCCTGACCGACGGGGAGTGGTACTGGAGGGTGCTCGCCGTCGACAGCGCGGGCAACTACGGGGCTCCTTCGGATTCCAGGAACTTCGAGGTCGATACCGATATCCCCGATGTCCCTGTCCTCATTTATCCGTCCGACGGCACCGTCACAGGATCGCTTCCCGACCTGATCTGGGGCGAAGTTCTCCGCTCAGCAGGAGAAGACGGGAACAAATCACAGGTCTTCTATACACTTCAACTGAGCCCCGATACCTTCTCCGGATCTATCTGGACATACACGCCCCTTTATGATACAGTTTTCTCGGTTCCCGACAGCCTCTTTCCTCCCGACAGCACCTTCCGCATGTACTGGAGGGTCAGAGCCGAGGACGAGGCCGGGAACATCGGACAATTCGGCAATCCGAGAAGCTTCGTTTACGATGTCCTGCCCCCAGTTATCGAGAGCACGGCCGTCTTTGACGACACACTCGTCGCCCCTGAATCGCTGGCCGTGACGGCCATCATCAGGGACTTTTCGGGGATATCCGCCGCATTTCTCCATTACAGGTTCGGCGGAGGGAACTGGATAACGGATACAATGGCCCAGGGCAACGGCGATCTATACCTGGGATACATCGATTTTGGATTTGAGGACAGCGCCGGCCTCGTTGAATACTACATAGAGGCTTTTGACAATTCCGATCCGGCCAACTCGTCACGCGATCCCGCTTCCGGCTATTATTCCTTCGTCCATCTGCCGGTTTGGGAGACGAGTTCAATGGGAAAAATTGGGATATCAGGGCCTTATCCCAACCCCACTTCCTCGGAGGTCGAATTCAGGATAGTCGTCCCCGATAAAGTAGCTGGTAGTTTTTCCGTCTACGATGCGGGCGGCAGGTTGCTCTGGAAATCCCAGGAAATCCTGGAGCGCGGATACAACAGGGTGATTCTGAGGATCAAATTTAACCCAGGGGTTTATTTCGTGGTTGTGGACCTGCAAGGAAAGGATATCGTCCGCAGGAAGCTCCTTCTGATGAGATGATAGAGGGATACAGCGTCCTTTTTAAGGAAAAATCGGGTTTGTAATCGAGCGCAACAGGTGTTTTTCGGGGGCGCGAGTTCCCATTGTTAAATCGCCCCATTCGGAACTTTTGGCACGGTGATCCAGGGCTAAGTGAGGACCAATATGCAGGGGTTCGGGCAGAGTTTATGGTGGAGATCGAAAGGTTTGCAGTCGAGCATTTCAGTCAAACTGAAGCACAACATGTTCGGGGATGTAACAGGAGCATCTGATATCGAGACGTCCTGGCTAATTCCTGGACGAGCAGGTCGACATCGGATCGTGCGGGTTTCCCTCCGCATTTGCATTCTCGCGTCCAATTGATTTTACGGCTCCCAGCAAGTATAATTATGAACAAGTTTTGATATATTAAACCAAGGAGGTTCCGATGAGATTAGCACTGGCGTTTGCCCTGACAGCAATGCTCGTTCTTCCGCTTGCTTCAGAAGTGAGGGAGAAGGCTCCCGATTTCACGCTGGAATCAATAAATGGGGATACCATAAAACTTTCCGACTACAGGGGAAAGGTAGTCATACTGGATTTCTGGGCCACGTGGTGCAGGCCCTGTGTGATGGAGATTCCCCATTACAAGGAGCTTTACGAGGCTTACAAGGACAGCGGCCTCGCCATCATAGGGATCGCCCTCGATAAACCTCAGAAAGTCGTCTCCTTCGTCGACCGCTTTGAGGTCAATTATCCGATCGCCGTGGGCGACAGATCCCTCGCTGCGGAGTACGGCGGCATAAGGGCCATACCCACCACATTCGTCCTGGATCAGGATGGAAGGATCTATAAGAAGTACGTCGGCTACAGGTCGAAGGAGATCTTCTTGCAGGATTTCAGGGACCTCAAGAATGAGTACATGGCCCGCAAGAAGGCAGAGAAATCCAAGAAGTCCAAAAAATCTAAGAAGACTTCATCGGCCGACGTCGAATAATGATCCATGGGTGATTTCCTTCATTCCACTACAGTAGTAGGCATTATCAGAGGGGGGAAGGCCTGTATAGCCTCTGACGGCCAGGTCACCTTTGGCGATTCTGTCCTCAAACACAACGCGAGGAAAGTCAGGACGCTTTTCAAGGGCAAAGTTCTCGCCGGTTTCGCAGGCGGCGTGGCCGATGCCCTGGCCCTTTTCG
Source organism: Caldifarciminota bacterium (assembly GCA_011042705.1). GTDB lineage: Bacteria > Hydrothermota > Hydrothermia > B15-G9 > DRBW01 > DRBW01. Next base: position 289 of record DRBW01000061.1, on the reverse strand, counting down.
AGAGAATGGAGAAGAAGCTTCAGGAATTCAGCGGAAACCTGGAAAAGGCAGCCGTGGAGCTCGCCAGGGATTGGCGGTCAGACAAGGTGCTGAGGCAACTCGATGCCGTTCTCGTGGTCCTGAACAGGGAGAGGGCTTTTATCATAACGGGGCGAGGAGATATCCTTGAGCCCGATGATAAGATCGTCGCCATAGGGTCGGGAAGCGGAATTGCACTCGGCGTAGCCAGGGCTCTCGCGAAGCATACCGACCTCGATGCGAGGGCCATCTGCGAGGAGGCCATTAGGAT
>DRBW01000027.1 GCA_011042705.1 Caldifarciminota bacterium | reverse complement strand
GCGTTTGAAGCGCTTTTCACGTATACTATTCCAGTATCGCCATTCTCGTCGTAAATGTAATAGGACGTGTTGCCTTCGAAGACCCCCGACTCCACAAAGTAAACGTTCCTGATGATGGCGAGCATTCCCTCGTATTTTTCCTGGGTCATGTCTGCTATGGTTATCTCTGTAGTGTGGGGAAGCTGAAGGCCCGATGCCAGAATGTTTACCTCTCAGTATTAGTTACAGCCGATTTCCGTCAGGTTGTAATATTCCGAGACAATGCCAGTCACGCTCACGCTGTCACCTATGGACACGGTAGGAGAGCTGTTGTATCCGCGATAGACGTAGATGCCGTGCCAGGCTCCGCCGGGCCTCTCCTCGATGAAGAAGTTATTCCCGAAGATCCCCGTTACGATTCCGTAAGTGAGGACTGTGTCCCCTACCATGGGCGAAGCTCCGCTTGGATCGGTTGTATACTGGATGTCATATATGGTGACCTCCTGCTGGGCCCCGGCAGCCGCCGGGAGAATGAGCCCCATTATAACCAGCAACCATACTGTTTTCCTCATATCCTGCCTCCTTTTCTAATATTCTGAGAAAAAAGTATAAGAAAGTGCCCTCGAGCCTGTCAATCTTTAAGAAGCCCCGTTTCCCTTCAGGGTTCCAGTCGATCGCGTGAGAGGCCGATCGACTTGAAAGCGGCGAAAAAAATTTTTATGATAAGGACAGTGTTGCCGTTTTAATGTTTAAAAGGGGGTAAAATGGGAGAAACGGTGAGATTTGGAGTTTCCATGGACAGGGAGCTTCTCGAGCTCTTTGACTCGGTCATCTCCTCGAAGGGATATTCCTCCAGGTCGGAAGCCATAAGGGACCTCATCAGAGGGATGATAGTCGAGGAGAGGTGGAGGACGCGGGAAGGGGAGATGATGGGAGTTCTGATTGTGGTTTACGACCACACTCAAAGGGAACTCTGTTCCAGACTCACCCGTGAACAGCATCACCACGGGGATCTGATACTCTGCACCCTCCACTTTCACATCGATGACGTGAATTGCATGGAAACAACCGTTTTCAGGGGAAAGGCGGAGGAAATTAAGAAAGCCGCCGATGAGCTCTCGAGCCTCAAGGGGATAAAGTATTCCAGGTTCGTCTTCGCCACGACGGGGCAGAGACTTCCCTGAGCGAGGGATTTGTGTTTATCGGGAAAACAGGAGGATTAAATTGAGAGGAGTTATCTTGTCCGCGGTCCTGGCCGGTGTTCTCGGTGCTCAGCAGTATGTAGTGGACTGGATGAGCATCCTGGACAACGGAGATGATGACGTAGCCTATGGGCTTGCTATAGATACGAGTGGAAACGCTTACATAACTGGAGCCTCGAAGATCAACGGAGCGTATCACCTCATAACGGCAAGCTACGATAGCTCGGGGAGTCTCAACTGGATGGACACTCTCGATCTGGGCACGAGTTCGGGCGGTTTCGGAGTGACGGTGGATAAAAACGGGTATATCTATGTCTGCGGTGATAAGCGAATGGGGATGGACGCGGATTTCATTCTCATGAAGTACGATCCATCCGGTGACCTGGAATGGTATACCACGCTGGATAAATCCGATGACGATGTAGCCTATGGCGTCGCAGTCTACGACACAGAAGCCATATATGTTACGGGGGTGTCTTTTCTTAGCGGGACCGGAGACTACCTGCTTGTGAAGTATGCTTTCAACGGTGAGCCAGTCTGGATGGACAGCATCGACAACGGGGGGATCGATATCCCGGGAGGGATAGCCCTTGATACCGGGGGTTACATTTACGTTACCGGGAAATCACATAACGGTGGAGATTACGATTTTTTCACGGTAAAGTACGATCCTTCAGGTAACCTGGTATGGAACCGCTTCGAGGATAATGGAAATGACGACTGTGCATACGCCGTGGCTGTCGATGCCAGCGACAATGTCTATGTGACGGGTTCTGCCGTTATCGGCAACAACAGCGACTTCTATACCGTCAAATACGACTCACAGGGCAACCTCTTATGGTCCCAGAGTTTTGACTGTACCAGCAACGATGTCGCGCAGGGGATCGCTGTGGACTCAGTGGGGAACGTGTATGTCACCGGTATCGCTCACGTGACGCCTTCGGATTACGATTTTCTCACGTTGATTTACGATTCAGCGGGGAACCTGCTCTGGTGTGATACCCTCGAGGAAGGCACTTATTCGTGGGGTATCGCAGTGGACGGATACAAAAACATATACCTGACCGGAAAGGTCGGCACGGGTTACGACGGCGACATACTGACGGTCAGGTATCTCTATCAGAGCGGGAGTTATGAGTCAGGGGCTCCGGGAAGCATCGTGAGGTTCGCTCTGTCTTCGCTGAACCGCGGAGGGGTCGATTATTCCTGCTACCTTCCCGGGAGGGGCCTTTATGAACTGCAGCTTTTTGATGTTGGGGGGAGGCTCTTAGAAGGGAGATCGCTAAATCCAGGGGGGCCTTATCATGGGCGGTTTGAACCCCTGCGCTCGGGGCTCTATTTCCTCGTGCTGAAGGGCGGAGGGAGCCGGATCGTCAGGAAGACGATAGTCCTGTCTCCCTGATGCCGGTGTCCCGGGAGCCTCCGGGAATCGGGCAAGACCCTCCTGCGACACGGAAAAGAGAAAGAAGGGGAATTCACCTTTTCTGTGAGAGAGGAGTTTTCTGCTTCAAGCTTTTTGAACGGATTGGTTGGTCCTCTGGAATCCCCGGGCGTTATAGTCTTTTCACTCCAATAAGACTGAGAATGCTCTCAAGATAACGGCAAAAGTTTCTGTTGCGAATTCTCAGGGCACCTTTCCTCGAAAGGCAGGCTTTTAGGTGTCGGGTCGTGCGCCCCGCACGACCCGACACCTTGTAATTTATTGCGCCTCAAAGGGTTGCTAAATATTAACATGTGCACATAAAGTTTCCGGCAACTCAATTCCAGATAACCCATTGATACAGAACAAATAAGCTCTCTGAATTTGCCGGCCTGAGATCCATTGGTGCACAGAGGTTTCAGCTCTTACATCGGCTGACATTTTATGCGCACCTTTTCATTTTTTGCAAGTTCTTATGCTCCAGTGAGTTTTCTGGGGTCGGGTCGTGCAACCTGCACGACCCGACCCCAGATGAGAGGGTATCCCCCTTTTCCGGATTCCTTCTTATGGCTGCGGTTTTTCTCCTCGAGGCTCTGCTTTTTCAGCACGGAGGAATACTTGCTCTCGGCGTCAACCTGCTCAACATGGGCTTTGTGGGAGCTTTCGGCGGCTATTTCCTTTACAGGGCAGGGGGCTCGACGCCCCTTTCCGCCGGCCTTGCCGCGCTGTTGACCGTCGAGATCTCCTCGGTTCTCTGTGCCCTTGAGCTCTCCATATCGGGCGTCGTCTCCCTCGGAACGACTCTGCCTGCGATGGCCCTCGCCCACCTGATATCTGGAACCATCGAGGGGATAGTGACTTTTTCCCTTCTTTCTTTTCTGATCAGGGGAGCGCCTGAGATCCTGAAAGGAGAAAAGATATGAGCCACCACCGGACGAGCGATCTCGCCGACAGGCCTTCTTTTATCGGCCGGATCGATCCGCGGCTGAGATTTTTCTCTTTCCTCTCGGCGCTCGTTCTGATCTCAGCGGCAAGAGGGAGGTTCCTCATCGGTGCAGCCCTCTCTTTCACCGGCGTCGTCCTGTTTTTATCCGTGGTCTCCGTGAGGTTCAGGAGGTCGGTTCTCCACGCCCTCCTCGCCCTTCTGCCCTTCGGAGCCTTTGTTATCATCCTGATGTCGTTGTCTCGGGGAACCCGGGGGCTCTGGC
>DRBW01000186.1 GCA_011042705.1 Caldifarciminota bacterium | reverse complement strand
GTTGAGAAGGGCCGGTGTTTCCTCGACCGTGACATCGACTATGGTGTTGTTCCAGTCTATGAAGTGAAGGGTCACGTTATCCGTAGTGAAATGGTGGGGCAGAAGGGTAAAATAAACAGGGAAAGGCGGCATCGTCGGGGAATTATCGGGAGTGGTGATGTACGTGTTGCCGGAGGCGGTTCCGATGACGGTCAAAACCGCTATTCTCCCCGAAGGCAGAAGATAGGAATCGTAGCCCGGCGGGCTGGTGTTGGACGCCGTGAATTCTATCCTCAGATAATCGTCAACCCCGTCGTTGTCAGGACTGAAGGGATTGGGAACGGCGGAAATAGAACTGAGAGAAGGAGGAGTCTTGTCGATGACCACCATACTGGAAACGGTGTCGATGGGTGTGCCCAGAGTGTCCCAGCCAAATATGAGGAAGGTATAGCTCCCGTCAGCATAGCCGCCCCCATCCCAGAGAAGGCTATGCGAACCGGAGCTCAGCAAAGTGCTGTCGATGAGAGTGTCGGGCGGAGAACCCTGGACAATGAGCCTTATATAGGCCGGACCCGAAAGGCTGAAGCCGATCTGGGTTGTATCAGCCCTGCCGTCGCCGTTGGGAGAAAATGGATTGGGATTCACATAAACCCCGTTAACCTGTGGCAGGGCGCTCAGAGCGCCCGCAGCTGCCAAAAGGATAAAAAACTTACCCCATCTCATGAACTAATCCTCCTTTTTCCAAGGGTGTGAAAGGCCCGCTTGTGATAACAGCGGGAAAAACGAGGGACATCGTTATCGGAGAAGAGAACGGTGGGAAAGCGAGAAATTGAACAAGGCCTTCAGGATTGCCTAAAGGATAAAAATAAAGCGGGGCCGACGAGATTTGAACTCGCGACCTCTGGCGTGACAGGCCAGCGTTCTCACCAGGCTGAACTACGGCCCCGCTCGTGAGTGCTATTATGTTAACTGCCTTTTCTCCGTATGTCAAGCCTTTAAATCCTCTCATACACCAGCTCCGGGGCTTTCGCCCCACCCTTTTCCGTCCACGTGAAGCCTTTCTCGAAGACCCTGAGGCACGCCTTCACCACTTCGGGATCGTAGAGAATCCCGCTGTATTTCTTGATTTCTTCCAGGGCCTTATCGATGCCCATGGCGGGCCTGTAGGGCCTGTGCGATGCCATCGCCTCCACTACATCGGCCACGCCCAGGATCCTTGCCTCGAGCAGGATCTCGTCACCCTTGAGTCCACGGGGATATCCCGAACCGTCAAGCCGCTCGTGATGCTGAAGCACTATCTCGGCCACCGGGCCGTCAAAGTCGATGTTCTTCAGTATGTCATAGCCCACGACCGGATGGGTCTTTATTATGTTCATCTCGGCCTCGGTGAGGGCGCTGGGTTTGCTCAGGATCTCGGCCGGAATGTGTATCTTGCCTATGTCGTGAAGCATCCCGGCGACGTAAATCGTCCTCACCCGCCTCTTGTCGAGCCCCATCTCGCGGGCGATCGCTGCTGCGAGTTCAGCCACCTTCATCTGGTGTCCTGCGGTATAGGGATCACGGGTCTCGACGATCCTCACCACCGTCCTGACCACTTCGTCCAGGGTTTTCCGCAGTGTTCTGAAGCTCTGCCTGAGCTTCCTCTCGGCTTCTTTTCTCTCGCTCACATCTCTGATTATGGCCAGTACCTCCTGTTCCTCCTCGATCTGAACGGTTGTAACTGAGACCTCGAGGGGAATCGTCGAGCCATCTTTCCTGAGGCCTATCACTTCCATGGTTTTGCTGGTATGTGGTTTGTTTCTACCTCCAAACATTGCCCTGCGGAACGCCTTAAGGAACCTCTCCCTGTCCTTTTCCGGAATGATCAACTCATAAAGCTCCTTCCCCAGAACCTCACTTTCGGCATAACCGAAAAGCCTCTCGGCCGCCCTGTTCCACATCTTGACTCGACCTCTCGAATCCACCCAGATGATCGCATCCGAGGCCGACTGGGTAAGAAGCCTGTATCTTCTCTCCGACAGGCTTATGCTCTGTATAAGCTGAAGGTTTTCCATGGCAGTCCCGATGCCCGCCGCCAGTATTTCCAGCAGTTTCAGGTCGTCCTCAGTGAAAGCATTAGGCCGTGGAGATTCGGCATTTATGACGCCCACCACCTTCTCCCTGATCTTTATGGGCACGGCGATCTCCGAAAGCATCCCCTTTATACCCTCCACATAGCGGGGGTCCTTCCTCGTATCTTTGACTATGAGAGGCTTCCCGTGGTTGGCTACCCAGACCGTTATACCCTTTCCGTCAAGGGGCAACCTTATATTGGCATGAATTCCCCTGATGCTCTTGACGTAAAGCTCTTTTCTCTTATCATCAACGAAGAAAACGCTGGTGTTCTCCAGCTGAATTATGCTTACTATGGCGTCCAGGGCTATTTCGACCAGCTCGTCGATGTCCTTGAGAACCGGCATCCTGGTGATGACCTCATAGAGGGCAGAGAGTTTTTTCTCCAGATCACTTTCCTTTGTCAGGTCTTTCCCGAAACAAATAGCTCCCTTTACCTTCGATCCTTCCTTGAGGGGAACGGCCATAAAGGAAACTACCAGAATGCCGCCATCTCTCTTGAAGATCCTGGTCTCACGCCGGATCTTTTCACCCCTGAGCACCGCTCTGAAGATCTGACGGGCTTTATCGAGCTCTTCCGGCAGAAGAAGCGACGAGAAGGGCTTCCCTTTCCACTCGCTGAGTTTGTAACCCGTTATCTCCAGGGCTTTTCTGTTGGCGAAGAGAACTCTGCCCTTATCGTCCAGGATCAAAATCAGATCGTTGGCGTTTTCCACCACCATCCTGAATCTTTTCTCGGAAGACTTTATCTTCTCGAACATCCTGCGGTGCTCGGTGATGTCCAGAAGCGTCCCCAGAACGGCAGGTTTCCCCTTATAGAGGACGCGGGTGCCCAGGACCTCAACTAAGATCACCTTTCCGTCCTTCCTCAGCCCGCGGAAAGAGTACCTCACCTGATCCGCCTGTCCCTCAAGCCGCTTCTTTGTGTTTTCCGCCACAAGCTCGCGGTCTTCAGGATGGGTTAGATCCAGTGGTCCAAGCCTGTCGATGATCTCCTCCCGCCTGTAGCCGAAAATCGCTGCCAGGGTGGGATTCACGTATCGGAAGAGTCCGCCCTGAATGAGATAGACTCCCACGAGGGCATGTTCCGATAGCATCCTGAAGAGATCGGGAGCCTCGCCCTCTTTCTCCTCTATCTCCTGAATAGTTCCTTTTCTCAGGACTCCACAATAGAGGTTTTCGGCATCGGAAAGTTCTCCAAGGATGACGACAGCGAGCTCAGCAGGATTTCCTCTGAGCGCCACACCGTCGACAACACATCTTCTCTTATTGCACTTCTTCAGCTCATCCAGAATGAGGTGCAGGTCATCATCGCCGAAGTGCAGGACTTCCGTGATCTTCCTGCCCTCGAGGGTGTCAAGCCCGGTCATTCCCGCAAAAACCCTGTTGGCCAGGAGAATCCTCCCCTCGTCATCCATGAGAAAAAGGGGTTCCACGAGGAAATCAAAAAGGAGCCCCAGGCTTTTCAGATCAATCGAAGTCCCCACTTTCGCCCTCCGACTTTTGTATTTTGCAAAAACTTTGAATTCCACAAAATCCCACGATATCCATTCATATCAGTTCCAGCCAGATCGACCTATCCATTTTAAATTGCAATAACTTGCACTTTGCAAAATGACCTTCATGTTATTTCGCCACTTAAAAATGCTTCGGCTGTGGGGAGGCCGCCAGAGGCGGCCTCCCCACAGCCATAAAAGTGCAAAAACCCTGCCAAATCTTCGGGAAAGAGAAGGAATTAGCGGCTG
>DRBW01000039.1 GCA_011042705.1 Caldifarciminota bacterium | reverse complement strand
CGAAGTCATCAGGAACAGGATCGACCAGTGGGGCGTTTTCGAGCCCTCCATCGAGAAGCTCGGAGAGGACAGGATTTTAGTGCAGCTGCCAGGCGTTTTGGACAGGGAAAGGGCCCGGTCTCTGATCGGCCGTACGGCCCTTCTCGAGTTCAAGCTCGTCGCCAAGACGTCCCTCGTAAACGACATCATCAAGAAGATAGACGACAAGCTTCATGAGATCGAGCTGTCGAAGCTTCCGGCGGATTCCGATACCCTCGCCCTCGATCCCAACCCCTTCCTGAATCTCCTCGGAAGGATCGGCGCCGATGTGATCGCCGTGCCCGAGGAGAACGTCAAGAAGGTCGAGGAAATCCTCAATATGGACGAGATAAAAGCTGTGATTCCCAAGAGTTACGAATTTCTTTTTGGCAAGCCCGTTGAGAGGGAGGGCCGTAAGTACAGGCCGTTGTACCTGGTCAAGAAGGAACCCGTCCTGACCGGCGCCTACCTGACCGATGCCAGACCCGATATCTATCGGGGAGGCGAGGCCCGGCTTCAGAATACGCCCGTAGTCTCGATAACTTTCGACAGGAAAGGGGCGGCTCGCTTCGCCGCCGTCACAGGCCAGCATGTGGGCGAGAAGCTCGCCATCGTTCTCGACGGCGTGGTTCAGTCGGCTCCGGTGATTCAGGAGAGGATAAGCGGGGGCAGGGCCATGATTACCGGACTGGACAGCATGGATGAGGCAAAGGATCTGGCCGTCGTGCTCAGGGCCGGTGCCCTTCCTGCTCCCCTCAAGAGACTCGAGGAAAGGTCGGTGGGACCGCTTTTAGGAAAGGATTCCATCAGCAAAGGTATCACGGCCCTTATCATCGGGTTTCTCGTCGTTGTGCTGTTCATGGTCTTCTATTACAGGGGAGCCGGGCTCATCGCCGACATCGCCCTGATTCTCAACCTTGTCTTCGTTTTGGCGTTGCTGGCAGGTTTCCATGCCACCTTGACCCTCCCGGGCCTGGCGGGCCTCATACTGACCGTGGGAATGTCCGTTGATGCCAACGTGCTCATCTTTGAGAGGATAAGGGAAGAGCTCGGCCTGGGCAAAACTCCCAAAGTCGCCATAGCCACCGGTTATTCCCGCGCTCTGATCACGATTCTCGATGCCAACCTGACGACCCTCATCGCTGCCCTGGTTCTCTTGAGATTCGGAACGGGCCCCATCAAGGGTTTTGCCGTGGTGCTGTCTCTCGGCATATTCGTCAGTTTCTTCACCGCCATCTTTGTTACGAGGATAATTTTCGACTACCTTGTTTTCGTCAAGAAGATCAAGAAGGTAAGTATCTGAAGGAGGAAAAGAGATGCGCTTTTTCAGAAACCCCAATATAGATTTTCTGGGCATGAGGCGTTATGCCTTCGTAGTGTCAGGGGCCCTCATACTTCTCAGCCTTATCACGCTTATCGCTAAGGGCGGGCCGAGATATGGGATCGACTTTACAGGCGGAACTCTCGCTCAGGTCCATATAGACGGAAAGATCGACATAGGAAAGTTAAGACAGGCTGTTTTCGACGCCGGGATAAAGAGCGCCGAGATACAGAATTTCGGTTCTGCCAGCGATTTTCTCATTAAATACAAGGAGGATGTCGACGCTTCCGACCTGGTCAATGCTCTCAAGCAGTCTCTGGGCGTCGACATCAGGCTCGACAGGACCGAGGAAGTGGGACCCAGGATCGGTAAGGAGCTCAAGAAGAAAGCCCTTCTCGCCCTTTTAGTGGGGCTCGCCCTGATGCTGATCTACATAACTTTCCGGTTCGACTTCAAGTTCGGGGTGGGCTCGATCATCGCCCTTTTCCACGACGTTTTCATTACCATTGGGATCTTCTCGCTCCTGAACAAAGAAATCACCATTCCTATAATTGCTGCGCTTTTGACGCTTATCGGATATTCGATCAACGATTCTATAGTCGTATCCGACAGGATCAGGGAGAACCTGCGCAAGCTCGGCAAAGTCATCGCTCTGCCCAAATTCATCTCCACGGTCAACCGCAGCCTCAATGAGACCCTCTCGAGGACGGTGATCACCTCTCTGACCACCCTGATCGTGCTCATATCGATCCTCATTTTCGGCGGTCCCGTTATCTTCGACTTCGCCTTCGCCCTCACGGTCGGGGTCATCGTTGGAACCTATTCGTCCATATTCGTGGTCGCCGCCCTCGTCGTTGAATGGACGCAGGCGACCCATAAGGGCAGAAAATGATTTTCGGGGTCCTTGGGAATCCCAGGAAAAAGGATATTCCCGGGGTACTCCAGGAATTAAAGAGAAGCGCCGGAGAGATCGAGATCTATTATTCCGAGGAATTAAAGGACCTGGTCCCCGGTGGAACCGGGGACCAGGTCCTTCCCCTTGAAGAGGTCGTGAGGAGGGCAGATGTCCTGTTTTCACTGGGAGGGGATGGAACTTTCCTCAAGGCAGCGAGGTTTTCCCGGGGTAAACCCATCGTGGGCATCAATCTGGGGGGCCTGGGGTTCCTTAATTTCTTCAGCCCCGATCAGATCCCCGAAGTGGTTAACCGGTTGAAAAGGGGCGAATTCTACATAGAAAAGAGAGACGCCCTGCTGGCTCTCCGGTCGGAAAAGGACGAGAAGTTTTTCGCCCTTAACGACGTTTCCATTACCATCACGGGATCAAGCCGCATGATAGAGATCGTGGTGGAGGCCGATGGCGAGCTGATGAGCCGCTATCGCGCCGATGGCATCATCGTGTCCACACCCACGGGTTCCACGGCCTACAATCTGGCTGCTGGAGGCCCTGTGGTTCATCCCGACGTCGATGCCATCATAGTCACTCCTATCTGTGCCCATATCCTTTCCATAAGGCCCGTGCTCCTTCCCTCAAGCACCGTCGTCAACATAACGGTCAGGGTTAAGGGCGAGGAGAAACTCATGATCTCCGCCGACGGACAGCAGCAGTCGATGCTGGTCTCGGGGGAGAAGGTGAGCGTTCGGGTCGACAAAGGGGCTGTCAGTATGGTGAAATTCGAAGATACCCCGGGTTTTTTCGAGATTTTGAGGAAGAAGCTCTGCTGGGGGTGAGCTTTTTGCCGCTCAAGGAACTTTTCCTGAAGAACTTTATTCTGGTGAGAGATGCCCACATTGAGTTTTCGCCGGGTTTCAACGTCCTCACCGGCGAAACAGGGGCAGGCAAGTCCATGTTGATCAGTGCGCTGCTCTTCCTCGGGGGAGCCGACGTTGACTGGGAGGTTTTCAGTGGACAGAGAGATGAGGCCGTTGTGGAGGCCCTTTTCGTGAGGAAGGGCGAAGTCCTGAGGGTGAAGAGGACCATAAACCCTGAAAAGAGGAGAACCCGAGCTGAGATCAACGGGAGTTATGCCACAAAAAGCGCGCTCAGAGAGAGGATAATGCCCCTCTTTGAGATCCACGGTCAGCACGAGAACGAGCTCCTTCTCGATCCGTCGACCCACCTTTCATTTTTTGACAGGGCTACGGGCCTTTCGGAGCTTCAGAGGGAGGTGGAGTCGCTTTTCGAGAGAAAGGTGGAGCTCGAGAGCGAGCTGAGGAAACGCAGGAAAGACATGGAGAGGCTCAGACAGATAAGGATGTTGAAGGAGTATCAGCTTGAGGAGCTCAGAAGGGCCGAACTCAGGGAGGGCGAGGTGGTGGAGCTGGAAGAAGCCATAGAGAGGCTTTCCCACGTGGAGGCCCTGAAGGAGGGGATAAACAGGGTTCTCGATCTCCTGTATCGCGATGACCATTCAGCCTACAATAAAGCTTTTGCTGCGAGCAAAATACTCGAGGACCTCGGCAGGTTCGACAGGACCTTGAGGCCGATAATTGAAAGCCTCAGAGCATATGGAGCTGCCATTGAGGACAGCTGGCGGGAGCTTGTCGCCTATGAGGAGAGG
>DRBW01000223.1 GCA_011042705.1 Caldifarciminota bacterium | reverse complement strand
CCACAGGCCCGCTGAGGGTTTTTTCCTTATGATTTCAGTCGGTATCCCCAGGAACTCAGCGAGCTGCCAGACCTGGGTTTTATAGAGGTCTCCGATGGGATATATGTCGGCCGCCATGTCCCCAAATTTCGTGCCGTACCCAAGGAGGAGCTCCGTCTTGTTCGACGTGCCTATCACTATCCTGTTGAAGTAATTGGAGTAAACGTAGTTTATGATCATCCTGACCCTGGGCTTAACGTTGGCAAGGGTGAGCCTCTCGGCCCATTCGTTCCCATTCCCCTCGGGGAAAACGCCCTTGAACCATTCTATGGCACCATTGATGTCGATCAGCCTGTACTCAACTCCCAGCTTCTCAACGAGATTCAGGGCATCTTCGGTGTCGGAAACGGGAGAGACGCCCGATTCGGGCATTATAAGGGCAATCACTTTGTCGCCCAGGGCCTTGTGGGCGAGCAGGGTGACCAGGGACGAATCTATGCCTCCCGAAAGGGCCACAACGCCGCCCGTGGCCCCGACTTTCTCCACCCTTGACCTTATCGAATTCACGATGATATCGGCATATAACGCGAGCTCCCGCTCCTCGAGGATTATCTCTATCTCGCTCATTCCATCATCTCCTCATAGGCTGCGAGGAGGTCCTCCAGTATCTCCCTCCTCACCTCTCTTACCCTTATGTCTCTGCGCCTCAGCCTCATTGCCTCTTCGAGGTCAACCTCGGCCACCACGAAATCCTCTTCCAGGAACCTGCCCCTCTTTATCACTTTGCCCTCGGCATCGAGGACGAGGCTGCCGCCCCAGTATGTGACGCCGTCCTGAACCCCGGCCTGGTTCGCCATCGCCATGGGAATTATGTTGTCGTAGATCCTCTCGCGCAGAAAATCGTCCCATTTTTCAATTTTTCCGCGATCAAAAGGAGAAGCCGAGAGCACAAAGATTATCTCGGCCCCACGGAAGGTGAGGGCGCGGGCCGGCTCGGGGAACCAGACGTCCTCGCAGATGAGTATCCCGATCCTGCCGAAGGGGAGCTGAAAAACCGGGAGGGAAGATCCGGGCTTGAAATACCTCTTCTCGTCGAAAAGCCTGTAGTTGACGAGCTGGACCTTCCTGTACACGCCGAGGAGCTCTCCCCGATGCAGCAGGGCAGCGGCGTTGTAGAAGAACCCCCTGTCGTCTTTCTCCACATACCCCACTATCGTGGAAGGTCCCGATTTCGTCGCCTTTTTGATCTCCTCGAGGGCATCTAAATTCTGGGGAACCTTGTCGAGATAAATATCGCCGGACCCGAAACCAAGGGTGGCGAGCTCGGGGGTCAGCAGGATGTCCACGCCTTCCTCTGCGCCCTTCTCTATTGAAGCGAGTATCTTCTCCTTATTGCCATCCACGTCGCCGAGGCGAGTGGCAATCTGAGCAAGGCCTATTTTGACAAATCTCCTCATGGGACTCCTTTCAATCGATAAAAAGGTTAAACCTCTGCTGATTTCCTGTCAAGAAAAATCATCCATCTCCCTTTATGGAATTCTCCTCGAAGAAAACAAAACCCGGGAGGCCGAAGTAATTCTGGACGAAGCCTATAGAAGAGCTCTTGCCCTCATAACGGACGAAAAAGGAGACTGGCCCGACTCCCTGCCCTGGGGATGGCTCGAAAATCGTCACATCATCCGCACCCTTGTGAATAAAGCCGTAAGCCTGTGGGACCAGGGGAAGACTGATGAAGCCCTCGAAATGTTCAGAAAGCTCCTGAGAACGAATCCCTCGGATAACGCGGGGGTCCGCTATTACATACTGGCTATCAGGTTGAATATGAGCCTTGAAAAGTTCGAGAAGAAATTCGACAAGGGCGGATTTTACCTGGCAACGGAAATAGATAGGTGGTTTGAGGAGAATTCAAAGAAATTCCCCGATGAGTTCGAATGGTGGTGGGAGGAAGTCATGAAGTATGAAGAGGACACCTCCCCAGGAAATTCAGACGATCAAAAGTGAGCTCTACCAGGCGCCTCCACCTCCGCCGCCTCCGCCTCCACCGGAGAAACCGCCTCCGCCGATGCCCCCTCCTCCGCTTCTCGTTGAAGTGAAGGCCGTATTGAGGGCGCTGAGGCTCCTGCCGAGAGACGAGAGGAAACCCTGAGTGGAAAATGATCCGGGAGCCGTATAAGTCACGTACCAGCCCGGCTGAGGGAGCTCGATGTTTTCGAAGAGTTCAGCCCACCGATCCTCAAGTCCCAGAGCGAGGGCATAGGGAAGGTAATCGTAAAACACCTCGGGGTTCTCCTCTGCCATCCTCCTCATTCTGTCTTCCTCCACCCTCTTGAGAAACTCCCTGAAGCCTGCGATTTCGGCGTGAGCCCGGGCACCCTTCCTGGTCTTCCTCGGCATAAAGGGGGCGAAAACCATGAAGAGGAATCCCGAGAGCAAAAAGGGCAACAACTTGAAGAAACCGAAGGGACCACCGTCTGTCAGGAGCTGGAAAAAAGGAAAGCCTGCTATAGAGACCACCATTATGCCCACGCCTATTCCCCTGTAAATTCCCCTCACATTATCGGGTCTCGCCGGGAAATAACCCTCCTTTACGAGATATTTGTAGAGGCTCCGCCGAACGCCGTTCATCCGGCTCACAAATCCGGTGTCCTTGCGGAGCTCGCTCAGCTTAACCTCGTCTCCTCTCGCGAATATCGCCCAGAACATCTGTACTTCGTAGCTCTTGAGCGAGCTGTCGGGGTTCTTGAGCTTCTCAATGAGATATTCGCGTTTCTCGAAAAACAGGAATTTCTCGGAAAAGGTCTCGAGGATCCTTAAATAACCCTTCCTCGCCAGATCCAGAAGGAGCGCGCTGATGTCCCTCACGTCCACTCTCTCATCGATTATAACCCCGGCCTCCGCCGGGCCTATACCCTCGGGGGGCTCATACCTGACGACCACCGATTCCTCAGGGTCCCTTCCCCCGACCTTCCACTTCCAGAAGAGGAAACCGAAGACGAAAAGGGGAATGAAAAACAGCACGTTATCACCGAGAAACCAGAAAAAGCCGGCGAGAAACCCGGGCTTCTTGAAAAAGCCCTTTTTGAAACCCACGGCCACCGTCATCCCGTTGAGTGGCGGGAGGTATCCCGACCTGACTATGAGGCTGTTCTCGAGCTGCTGGATGTCGCAGTTTTCGTTGCGCTCGCCGTATCTTCCGGTGAAACAGCGCACGGCGAAGGGTTTTATTCCGTCGGGATAGGGCATCTTGAAACTCGCCGACCTTATGGGCACCCTCCACTCGTTCCCCGTGACGTTCCAGTAAATCTCGTCGTGGTCCTCAAAGTAATCCACTCCCCTCCTCACTTTATAGAAGATCTGATAGAGGTTTAATCCGCTGACCAGCCTGTGGGGATCGCCTATCTTCACGACCAATCGTCCCCTATGGAACCATTTCCTGTAGGGCACCTTCTCGTTATCCTTCTTGACGTCGAGGACCTTGAACCTGCGGTCTATCTTGATTCCGCCCTCTTCGATTCTCGTGGGTATCTCCCTGTAGATACCATGGTGCATCTCGTCTCCGAAATCGACCAGTATGTTCTCCTTGACGAGAAAGGAACCGTCTTTCTGCGGGATGAGGATGACGTCAAAACTCCTTATCTCCCACGCTCTTAAAAAGGAGAAGAGCAGGAAAAAACTAAGAAAAATCCACTTTGGGCACTTCCCTCTCACTCTCGTCCTCCAGCCTGAAAAACTCCAGGGGAGCGAAGTTAAACAGATTGGCGATTATGTTGGAAGGGAAGGATTCTCTTTTTATGTTGTAATCTCTCACCACAGCGTTGTAATACCTGCGGGCATTTTGAACCGCGTTTTCTATTTCGTTGAGGGAATTCTGAAGGGAGAGAAAATTCTCGTTGGCTTTGAGCTCGGGGTAATTCTCGGCAACGGCAAAAAGCTG
>DRBW01000220.1 GCA_011042705.1 Caldifarciminota bacterium | reverse complement strand
GGTTTTTTCCTGATCAGATCCATAACTTCCTCGAGGTCGAGGAGCCCCATCTTGAGGGCGACGTTGACTTCATCGAGGATCACTATGTCGTAATCGCCCGAGAGCATCGCATCCCTGGCCTTACTCAACCCGAGCTTCGCCAGCTCAATATCTCTCTTGTCGGGTTTTCCGGGCTTTATAAAGGAAAGGGACCCGAAGAGCTCGATCCTGATATTCTCGGGAAACTTGGCCGCGGCTTTGATCTCTCCCGTTTCGCGTCCCTTTATGAACTGAGCGATATAGGTCTTCAATCCCCATCCCGCTGCGCGAAAAGCAGTTCCGATCGCAGAGGTTGTCTTACCCTTGCCGTCCCCCGTAATAATAATAACGTAGCCTTTCCTCATGAGAATCTGGCGGGGGTGCGCCAAGGCGCACCCCCGCCCAAAATTTATTTATAGAGAATCTCTCCGGCCTTCGGTATGTCCTCGGCTGTCCCGTGAGTGAGCTCGTGTTTCCTGACGAGCCTCTCCCAGGTCTCGTCGACGAATTTCTGAATCTCGTCTATCTTCTCATCGGTGAGGTGTCTGAACCTGCCCTGCATCTTCAGGTAATCCCTCACGGGGATCCCCCTGGGCCAGTAGTTGATCGTATACTTTTCTCCGTTCTCTATTTCGTAGAGCGGGAAAACCTTGCTCTCGACGGCAGCCCTTGCCGACTTGATAGTGAGCTCAGATGACATCTTCCAGCCCGGGGGACAGGGGGCTAAGACGTGAATGAACCTCGTGCCCTTTATGCCTCTTGCCTTCTTGAATTTCCTGATGAAGTCCTCTGGATAAGCAACGTTGGCGGTTGCCACGTAGGGTATCCTGTGCGCTGCCAGTATCTCCTCGATGTTTTTCTTGGGCTTGTCCTCGGGATGCCTCACGGGCGTTGTGGTGGTCCACGCCCCCACAGGAGTGGCGCTGGACCTCTGTATGCCCGTGTTCATGTAGGCCTCGTTGTCGTAACATACATAGAGGATGTCCTCATTCCTCTCCGCAGCTCCCGAGAGAGCCTGAATTCCGATGTCAAAGGTACCTCCGTCACCGGCCCAGCCCATGACGAGCGTGTCCTTGTGTCCCTTCATCGTGAGCCCGGCCTTTATGCCGGCAGCCATGATGGCCGTCGTCTCGAAAGCGGTGTGCCAGAGCGGGACGTTCAGAGAATTATAGGGAAATTCACCGGAGATGATGGTCCAGCAACAGGCAGGAATCGTGACCACTGTGTTCGTTCCCAGGGCCTTCATGGCCAATCTCATGGCCAGGGCAGCACCGCAGCCCTGACAGGCCACATTTCCCGGGAAAGTGTTTTCTTCTTTCGGAACTCCATCCCAGAAAAATTTCATAGTTTCACTCCCTTCCAGATGATCTCCTCGACTTTTTCCCTCTTTTTCATGTCAAAATACATGTCCCTGATGTCCTTGGGCGTGACGTCCCTTCCGCCGAGGCCAGTGATGTAACCGAAAATCTGCGGCCTCTTCTCAAGGGGATAGAGGGCCGACTTGATCTCCTGGTAGAAAACGCCGTGGTGGCCAAAGGATATGTTCCTGTCGATCACGGCCACTTTTTTCCTATCACCCAGAGCTCTCCTCACGGCCTCAAAGGGAAATGGCCGTAGAACCCTCATTTTCAGGAGGCCGACCTTCTCTCCTTCCTTCCGAAGCTCTTTCACCACGACCTTCGCCGTGCTGGTTATCGTTGCGGAGGTGACGAGAACGTAATCGGCGTCATCCATCATGAATTCCTCCACGAGGCCGTATTTCCTGCCGAACATTTCTCCGAACAGCTCGCCCTCCTTCTCGATGAGGCCCACGGCCTTTTCCATGGCTTTCTGCATCTTGTAGCGGAATTCGAAATATGTCCTGGCGTCGGCAAGGGAGCCGAAAGCCTGCGGCTTTCCGGGCTCCAACCTGTACTTCGCCTCGTAGGGCGGGAGGTATTCGTCCACGAGCTCCTGATCGTAGATCTCCACGGGCTCCGCCGTATGCGATAAGACGAAGGCGTCGAGGACGAGCATGGTTGGAAGCAATACCTGTTCGGAAACCTTGTAGGCCTGTATAACCGTGTCGAGAACCTCCTGGTTGGACTCGCAGTAAATCTGCATCCATCCCGTGTCTCTCTGTGCCAGGGAATCGTTCTGGTCCGTCCATACAGACCAGGGAGGAGCCATCGCCCTGTTCACGTTTGCCATGACAATGGGGAGCCTGGCGCCGGCCGCCCAGTGAAGCATCTCGTGCATCAGTGCGAGGCCCTGCGCCGAAGTGGCGGTGAAAGCCCTCGCCCCGGCAGCAGAAGCACCTATGCAAGCAGACATGGCCGAATGCTCCGACTCCACGTTGACGAAGATCGCGTTGAGGATTTTATCGGCGACGAACTCGGAGAGGAGCTCCACTATCTGTGTCTGAGGAGTTATCGGATAAGCCGAAATCACCTCGACACGGGACAAAAGGGCCCCATAAGAAACGGAATGGTTTCCCGTCAAAACCATCTTCTTGCCCATTCTCTACCTCCTATTCTCTCTCTGGAACCAGATCGATTATGCCCCTGGGGCATTCCATGGTACAGATCCCACAACCTTTGCAATAGTCATAATTGACCTGAGGCGCGTTGTCGACCCACAGAATCGACTGATCAGGACAATAGACCCAGCAGTTTCCGCAGGAATTGCAGTGCCCGCAGGAAAAACACCTTAAAGCCTCTTTTATCGCCTCGGTTTCTGAAAGCTGGAGCACTTCTTCGTCCCATGGTTTCTCGAATCTCTCCTTGACCGAAAGTACCTTGGGATCTCTCCTCTTCTCGTGCAGGAAGTACTCGGTCTGAATCTCCTTGTAGCCCACGACTAAAGGCGGCCTCGCCTCGGGAGAGAGTTCCTGGCCGTTGAGAAACTGATCGATGGAAATGGCAGCCTTTCTACCCCAGGCTATGGCTCTCGCTATGTTGGCGGGATCCGAGCCGCCGAAAACGCCCTTCATGGGGGTGGCAGCCGTTTTTATATCGACTTTGAGCCTGTTACCTTCTAAAAGCTCTGAGGGCAGGAAATCGAGAGAAGCCTGACCCTGGTTCCCGTTCACGACCATCTCTGCCTCGAGTGTCCGCGTGCCCTCCGGGCCCTCGATCTCCAGGATCCTGCGGTCTGTCTTCTCCTTGATGCCCTTGACCTTCGTCTCGAGAAGGATCTCAACGCCTTCTTCCCTGGCTCTCTCCACATCCTCGGAGGGAACTTTTATCCCCTTCTCGGTGGCCTCTGCGACGAGCAGCACATCTTTCCCGAGGCGCTTCAACGTCCTGGCCAGGTGAAAGGCCGCGAGGCCGCTGCCTATGATGGCAAATCTGTTTTCTCCGGGGACGTTCCCCTCCAGGGTCCTCTCGAGGATTTTGAGGCCTGACTCAGCCAGATGGCCGCCCGGTATATCAAGGGGTACCTCTTTTGAGTAACCGGAGGCTATGTAAATGGCATCGTAGGTTTCCATGAGCTTCTCAAAGGGAATGTCTTTTCCCACTTCCTTCTTGAGGTTGAACTTCACCCCCATCTTCTCGAGGTCGGTGATCTCCGACTCCATGATATAAGGGGGAAGCTTGTATGGGGGCACATATTTGGCCAGGTGGCCTCCGGGCTTCTTATAGCGCTCAAAGACATCCACCATATGTCCTTTCTGCCTCAGAAGGAATGCAGCAGTGAGACCAGCAGGCCCCGAACCTATTATTGCCACTCTCCTGGCCGTCTCCTTCTTGGGAGGCTTGCCCTTCTTTCCCAGGGACAGGTCCCCCAGAAACCTTTCGAGCGCCCTTATGGAAATAGCTTCATCAAACTTGTTTCTGTTACAGGCGATCTCACAGGTCCTGGGACAGAGCCGGCCAGTGAGGGACGGGAAGGGGTTTCTCTTCAGGATGACCTGAAGGG